>JAPPQC010000029.1 GCA_028817225.1 Gammaproteobacteria bacterium
ACAGGCGCCAGCCCGTGGACAGGCCGGGAACCCTTTATTCATAAGGGTTTTCAAGGCAGCCGATGCCGTCAATTTCCACCTCCACCCGGCTCCCCCGCGGCATCGGCCCAAGCCCGACCGAAGTGCCGCAGCAAATCACATCGCCCGGCAGCAAGGTCATGTTCCGCGACAACGCCGCGACAATTTCCGCGGGCGACAGAACCATGTCGGATGCCGGATAGCGCTGAACCTGCTCGCCGTTGACACGGGTCACGATTTCAAGATTCCGGTAATCCAGGCCGGTGGCGATGGCTGGGCCGAACACGCCGAAGGTGTCAAACCCCTTCGCCCTGCTCCATTGATCAAAGCCCGGATATTCCTTCAGCAGGCCGAAGGCGGTCACATCGTTGATGCAGGTGTAGCCGAAAATGGCGCCGGCGGCGTCCTGCGGCGACAAATCCGCGGCTTCGCGCCCGATGACAATGCCGAGTTCGCCCTCATAGAAAACCTCGCCGTCGTAACTCGCCGGGTGGCGGATGGTCTGCCCGTGCGCCAGCCAGGTGTTGGCCGGCTTGAACAGATACAGCGGCGTTTGCGGCCGCTCCAGGTTCTTTTCCTCTGCAAGCGCATGGTAGTTGTTCCAAAGCGCAATCATCTTGGACGGCGCGCAGGGCGTCAGAAGGGCCGCATCCCCGCGCTCGTGATATTCACCGGTCGGCGCCGGCGCGCCGAACAGAGGCCCCTCGTGAACGGCAATCCGCCCGCCGTCAAGCCGCCCGATTCCGGTCCGCCCGGTCGCGGCTGTCCTGAAACGCACCCACAAAGCCATGTTTTGCCCCTTTCTGCCTTTATACTCTGTTGCCGGCCCGGCGGCGCGGGATTCCGTCATCTGACGCCGTCCCGCCCGCAAGCCTTTGATAGAATTTATACTCCGGGCGGCCCGGAATCAATCCCCAGATGACCACAGCACTTGAAATCTCGCAACTGCACAAGGTGTACGCCAACGGCCATGTCGCCCTGAAAGGCATCAACCTGCATGTCGAGCACGGCGACTTCTTCGCGCTGCTCGGCCCCAACGGCGCCGGCAAATCCACCACCATCGGCATCGTCACATCGCTGGTCAACAAAACCGGCGGCAGCATCTCCGTCTATGGCCACGACATCCACCGCAACCCCTCGCAGGCCAAAACCCACATCGGGCTGGTGCCGCAGGAATACAGTTTCAACCAGTTTGAGCCGGTCGAGGAAATACTGATCAACCAGGCCGGCTACTACGGCGTGCCGCCGCGCGAGGCGAAACGCCGCGCCCGGGAACACCTGATGCAACTCGGCCTGTGGGAAAAGCGCAGCGACCAGGCGCGCAACCTGTCCGGCGGCATGAAGCGCCGCCTGATGATGGCGCGCGCCCTGCTCCACCGACCGAAACTGCTGATTCTCGACGAGCCGACCGCCGGCGTTGACATCGAGATACGCCGGATGATCTGGGAGTTTCTGACCAACCTCAACCGCCGGGGCACGACCATCATCCTGACCACGCACTACCTCGAGGAAGCCGAAAAACTGTGCCGCAACATCGCCATCATAGACGACGGCCAGATCATCACCGACTCGCCGATGAGGAGTTTGCTCGAACGGCTGGAATCGGAGTCGTTCACGCTCTACCTGCGCGAACCGCTCGCCGAGGCGCCGGCACTGCGCTCGGCGCAACTGCGCTCGATAGACAGCCGCACGCTGGAACTGGTGACCGACAAGCACACCGACCTCGGCGAGGTTTTCAGCGAATTGCAGGCCCACAACATCAAGTTGCTGAGCCTGCGCAACACAAGCAACCGGCTGGAAGAACTCTTCCTGAAACTGGTGTCGTCGGAATAGGCCGCGAATCCGCCATGAATCTGCGATACACCACGGTTGCGCTGTACACGCTCACACGCCGCGAAGTCCTGCGGTTTGCGCGCATCTGGATACAGACGATGCTGCCGCCGGCGGTCACCACCGTGCTTTACTTCGTCATCTTCGGCAAGTTGATCGGCTCGCAAATCGGCCCGATAGACGGCCACAGCTACATCGAATACATCATCCCCGGCCTGATTCTGATGTCGGTCATCACCAACGCCTACGCCAATGTCGTCGCCTCCTTCTACAGTTCCAAGTTTCACGGCAACATCGAGGAAATGCTGATTTCGCCGATGCCGGCCTACATCATCCTCGCCGGCTTCATCATCGGCGGCGTGCTGCGCGGCCTGCTGGTGGGCGCCGTCGTCTTCGGCGTGTCGCTGTTTTTCGGCCACCTGCCCTACCCCGACATCGGCCTGACGCTGCTGATGCTGCTGATGACCGCGGCGCTGTTCTCGATGGCCGGCCTCATCAACGGCGTCTATGCCAAGAGTTTCGACGGCATCTCCATCATCCCGACCTTCGTGTTGACGCCGCTGACCTACCTCGGCGGCATCTTCTACTCGCTGGAAATGCTGCCGGACTTCTGGCGCGGCGTGTCGCTGCTGAACCCGATTTTCTACATGATCAACGTGTTCCGCGAAGGCGCCCTCGGCAGCAGCGACATCGGCGCCGGTTTCGCCATCGGCATCACCGCGCTTTTCCTCGTCGCGTTCACCGCCATCTGCCTTTACCTGCTCGACCGCGGCGTCGGCATCCGCACCTGACCCCCCCGCGATGAACCGCCGCGACAGCGACCCGCAGGAAACCCTGGAATGGCTCGACGCCTTCCGCGCCGTCGTCGCCGCCGACGGCGGCGAGCGCGGCAACGAACTGCTGCAACAACTGTCCGACCAGGCCGACCAACTCGGAATCAGCCGACCGCAGGGAATCAACACACCCTACCGCAACACCATCCCGGCAGACCGGCAGGCGCCGAGCACGGCGGACCAGGCCATTGAGCACCGCATCCGCTCCTACATCCGCTGGAACGCCGCGGTCATGGTCATCCGCGCCAACCGCGCCCATCCGGGGCTGGGCGGCCACATCGCGACTTTCGCCTCCGCCGCAACGCTTTACGACACCGGCTTCAATCACTTCTTCAACGGGCCTGACAGCGAAAACGGCGGCGACCTGCTCTTCATCCAGGGCCACAGTTCACCGGGCATCTACGCCCGCGCGTTTCTTGAAGGCCGCCTTGACGAAAGCCAACTCGACAACTTCCGGCGTGAAATCAACCGCGACGGCCTGTCATCCTATCCGCACCCGCGGCTGATGCCCGAATTCTGGCAATTCCCGACGGTGTCCATGGGCCTTGCGCCGATCATGGGCATCTACCAGGCGCACTTCATGAAATACATGAAGAACCGCAAACTCGCCGACACGCAGGGCAGAAAAGTCTGGGTGTTTCTCGGCGACGGCGAAATGGACGAGCCGGAATCCATCGGCGCCATCTCGCTGGCCGGGCGCGAACAACTGGACAACCTGATCTTCGTCATCAACTGCAACTTGCAGCGCCTCGACGGCCCGGTGCGGGGCAACGGAAAAATCATCCAGGAACTTGAGGGGCTGTTCCGGGGCGCGCACTGGAATGTCATCAAGGTCATCTGGGGATCCTACTGGGACCCGCTGTTCGAGAAGGACGAAAAAGGGCTTCTCATCAAGCGGATGGAAGAAGTGGTTGACGGAGACTATCAAAACTACCAGGCCAAGGACGGCGCCTACATCCGGGAGCACTTTTTCAGCCGCTATCCCGAACTGCTGCAAATGGTCTCGCACCTGTCGGATGAGGAAATCTGGCGCCTGAACCGCGGCGGCCACGACCCTCACAAGGTCTATGCGGCCTACCACGCGGCCACCCGCCACCAAGGCCGGCCCACCGTCATCCTCGCCAAAACCGTCAAGGGATACGGCATGGGCGAATCCGGCGAAGGGCAGAACAAATCACACCAGCAGAAGAAAATGGACATCGAATCGCTGAAAACAATGCGCGACCGCTTCCGGCTGCCGCTGACCGACGAGCAGGTCGAGCGCCTTGAATACATCCGCCCGCAACCGGACACGCCCGAAGGCCGCTACCTGCGCGAACGCCGCGCCGCGCTCGGCGGTTTCATGCCGCAGCGCCGCGGCCATTTCCGGGCAAAGCCGCTGCCCGTCCCCGGCCTTGACGCGCTGTCGCCGCTGCTTGAAGACGGCGGCGACCGCCGGTTTTCAACAACGATGGCGTTCGTGCGCATCCTGACGCTGCTGTGCAGGGACAAGCAACTGGGCCGCCACATCGTCCCCATCGTCCCCGACGAAGCGCGCACCTTCGGAATGGAGGGCCTGTTTCGCACGCTCGGCATCTATTCCTCCGTCGGCCAGTTGTACCAGCCGCAGGACGCCGACCAGGTCATGGTGTACAAGGAAGACCGCTCCGGGCAGATTCTTGAGGAGGCCATCTGCGAGGCCGGCGCCTTTTCATCGTGGCTTGCGGCGGCCACCTCCTACGAAGTGCACGGCGTCAACATGGTGCCGTTCTACATCTTCTATTCCATGTTCGGCTTTCAGCGCGTCGGCGACCTGACCTGGGCGGCGGGTGACATGCAGGCGCGCGGCTTCCTGATGGGCGGCACCGCCGGGCGCACCACGCTCGCCGGCGAGGGCCTGCAACACCAGGATGGCCACAGCCATCTGCTGGCCTCGGTGGTGCCGAACTGCATCTCGTACGACCCGTGTTTCGGATATGAACTGGCCGTCATCATCCACGAGGGCCTGAAACGCATGGTCGGCAAGCAGGAAGATGTGTTCTTCTACATCACGCTGATGAACGAGAACTACCCCCACCCCGCGCTGCCCGACGGCGCGCAGGAAGGCATCATCAGGGGCCTGTATTGCCTTGGCCTCATGCCGCAGCCGGCGGTGCGCCTGCTCGGCTCGGGGGCGATTCTGAGGGAATGCATCGCGGCGCAGGCACTGCTGAAAGACGACTGGAACATCGAGGCCGAAGTCTGGAGCGTGACCAGTTTCACCGAACTCGCCCGCGACGGGCGCCGCGCCGCGCGCTGGAACCGCCTCCATCCGGGCGCCGCGCCGCGCACGCCGTGGATCGCGCAGTGCCTGCAAGACGATGCCGCGCCGCCCGCCCCCGTCATCGCCGCCAGCGATTACCTGCACACGCACGCCGAGCAGGTGCGCGCGTACATCGCCGCGCCCTACCACACGCTCGGCACCGACGGCTTCGGGCGCTCCGACACGCGCGAACAACTGCGCGATTTCTTCGAGGTGGACCGCCGCCACATCGCGCTCGCCGCGTTGAACGCGCTGGCGCATGCAGACGCCGCCGGCATCGGCGCCGCCGAAGTGCGGCAGGCCATCGCCCGCTACCGCATCGAGGCCGACAGACCCTCCCCCGACCTGGCGTGAGCATGAGCGAACAAACCATCTCCGTCCCCGATCTCGGCGATTTTGACGAAGTGGATGTCATCGAGATTCTGGTCAAGCCGGGCGACGCCATCGCGGTCGGCGACTCCGTTGTCACGCTTGAAAGCGAAAAAGCGGCGATGGAATTGCCGGCGCCCGTCGCCGGCGTCGTCAAGACAGTCCATGTCGCGCTGGGCGACAAGGTCGGCGAAGGCGCGCCGCTGTTGTTGGTGGATACCGCCTCCGGGCCGGATGTGGCGGCGCAGCCTGCCGGTGGAGCCGGCCAGCCGGCGGGCGAACAAGGGGAAGACCAAACAGCGCAACCCGCCCCGCCCGTCGCGCCGCATGAAGAGGCCGCCGCGAGCCGGAGCGAAGCCGCGGGCGTTGTCAGGGCAAGCCCGTCCGTCAGGCGGTTTGCGCGTGAACTCGGCGTGGACTTGCAGGCTGTCCGGGGCAGCGGCCCGAAAGGCCGCATCGTGCAGGATGATGTCAAGGATTTCGCCAGAAATGCCGGAAGAGTGCGTCAACACGCCGCTCCGCCGACCTTGCCGCCGGTGCACAGCACCGACTTCTCGCGTTTCGGCCCGACCGAGGTCATCCAACTGGATCGCGTCCAGTCCGTCGTCGCCGACCGCATGCACCGCGCGTGGCTGAATGTGCCGCATGTCACCCAGCACCAGGACGCCGACATCACCGAACTTGAAGACCGGCGCAAGCAACTGGCCGGACGATTGTCCGAACAATGGACCAAACAACCGGCGGCAAACAACGCCGACAGGCCGAAATTGACACTGCTGGCCTTCCTCGTCAAGGCGCTGGCCGTCTCGCTGCGGACTTTCCCGCAATTCAACACCGCATTTGACAACGCAGGCCGCCTGATTCAGAAACACTACTGCCACATCGGCATCGCGGTGGACGCCCCCGGCGGCCTGTTCGTGCCGGTCATCCGCGACGCCGACGGCAAGGATGTGTTCGAGATTGCCGGCGCCATCGCCGACTTCGCAAGCCGCGCGCGCACAGGCCGACTCACCGCCGCCGACATGCAGGGCGGCTGCATGACCATCAGCAACCAGGGCGGCATCGGCGGCGGCGCCTTCACGCCGATTGTCAACGCGCCCGAGACGGCGACGCTGGGCGTCAGCCGCGCGCGCATCTCGCCGTGGTGGGACGGCCAGGCCTTCGTGCCGCGCCTGCTGTTGCCGCTCGACCTTTCCTACGACCACCGCGTCGTCAACGGCGCCGACGCCGCGCGCTTTCTCGACGGCTATTGCCGCCTGCTGTCCGGCGCGGAAGCGCTGCTGCCGGACACACGATGACAAACGGCGTGCTGGTGCTGGGAGGCGGCCCCGGCGGCTACACCGCCGCCTTCCGCGCCGCCGATCTCGGCTGCCGGGTTACGCTGGTTGAGCGCTATCCGGCGTTAGGCGGCGTTTGCCTGAATGTCGGCTGCATCCCGTCGAAAGCGCTGCTGCATCTGGCGGCGGTCACGCGCGAGGCGCAGGCGCTGGACAGGCACGGCATCACCTTCGGCAAGCCGCAGATTCACCCGCGGCGAATCGCCGCCTTCAAGAACGACCTCGTCGGGCGCCTGGGCAGCGGGCTTGCGTCGCTTGCGCGCGCGCGCAAAGTCCGGGTTATTCAGGACACGGCGGCGTTTGTCTCGCCGCGACAGATGCGGCTTGGCGACGGGCGCACGCTTGATTTCGACCGCGCCATCATCGCCACCGGCTCGGCGAACACCGCGCCGCCGGGGCTGCCGGACAACCACCCCCGCCTGCTTGATTCAACCGGCGCGCTGCGTTTTGACACGCTGCCGCGGCGCCTGCTGGTCATCGGCGGCGGCGTCATCGGCCTTGAAATGGCCTGTCTGTTTGAAGGCATGGGCGCGCGCGTTTCCGTTGTTGAGAGCGAACCGCAACTGCTCGGCGATTGCGACAACGACCTCGTCGCGCCGCTTCGCAAACAACTGGAGAAATCGTGCGACGGCATTTTCACGAACACCCGCATCCGGCGCATTGAGGCCGCGGGCGAAGACGGCCTGAATGTGCAGTTTGAAGGGCAGTTTGAGGGAGAGGCGGCGCCCGCCGATGCACACTTCGACGCCGTGCTCGTCGCCACGGGCCGCAAGCCGAACACCGGCGCCATCGGCCTGGAGCACGCGGGCGTCAAGACCAATCAGCGCGGCTTCATCGAAACCGACGACGGCCAGCGCACGAATGTCCCCTCCATTTACGCGGTCGGCGATGTAACCGGCCCGCCGATGCTGGCGCACAAGGCCACGCACCAGGGCAAGGTGGCCGCCGAGAACGCCGCCGGGCGGGAGTCCGCCTTTGACAAACTGGCGGTGCCGTCGGTCGTCTATACCGCGCCCGAAATCGCCTGGGCCGGCCTGACCGAGAAGCAGGCGCGGCAACGCAATGTGGACTACAAGAAGGCGGTTTTCCCGTGGCAGGCCAGCGGGCGGGCGCTGGGCGCCGGGCACGGCGACGGCCTGACGAAACTGCTGTATAGCGTGCGCGACAAAACGCTGCTGGGCGCCGGCATCTGCGGGCATGGCGCCGGCGACCTGATTGCCGAGGCCGTGCTGGCCATCGAAATGGGCGCCGATGTGGGCGACATCGCGCTGGCCGTCCACCCTCACCCGACCTATGCCGAGACCGTCGGACTGGCCGCGGAACTGGCCGACGGCGTGATTACCGACCTGTATCAGCCGAAGCCGCGGTAGGCGCGGCGGGAAAATGGCGTCCCCAAGGGGATTCGAACCCCTGTTACCGCCGTGAAAGGGCGATGTCCTAGGCCTCTAGACGATGGGGACAGTGTCGGGCGCGGAATTGTGACTATTTTACGGGATTAGTCAAGTGGGGGGGATGTTTTGGTCAAGTGCCCGGGGGTCTGTGATCTCAATGTTGACTCCGTGTTCTTCTACACTTACCAATGGCATGCTTCCCTGAGTGGCTTTATTGCTTCCGAAAGGCCTGAAATATCAAATGTGGCCATTACTGAATTTTCTCCAAACGGTGTTACTTTCACAAGTAACTTTTGATGTTTCATGATCTTCTTGGCAAACTCAATATCACTGCCTCGAACAAAAACTGCCTCGTTATTTGTTGATATGGACCATGAAGACACTGTGGCTTTCTCTTTATCAAACCGACTTAACATCTTTGTTTTTTCAAGGCCAAGGTATAGCCCCCAATTCAGGAACACACTGGTTTTGTTTTCAGAGCATCGAATATGCAAACTGGGTTTGACTGTGTTATATCCAGAGCTCACAGTTTCATTTGATATAACAAATAAATGAACATTAAGCGAATCGTCAATCTGTGACTTTTCTTCGTGTACATTCCATTTCCCAGGACCTGATATCATCTTCGTCTTTGGTTTCTTCATACCTATCTTTGTCACCAAAGAGTCATAGCATATCAAGCGTACCTTGTCAGAAGCTTCTGTAGCGCACTTCGCAAGACTATCAGCCATGTGAGCTGAAACATTATTTGAGACTATTGATATAAAAAGCATTATCAATATTTTCATTCTGCTTCATCCTTCATTGCAGCACTAATAATCAGCAATATTGCCCCAACAATGAGCAGCGCCCACCCCCATTGAAGTTGCACAGAATGTACTGCCATATCAGCCAATCCCCGGAAAGGGTTATCCATAAGATTTGAGTCTATATCTGCTTTGGCTTGAGACATTGTTGATTGGAAATGGACGAATGTAAAAAGCATAACCCCTAAGGCAACAATACCTGTGAACCAAAGCCCTCTATATTTTTCCCCCAATACTAGAACCAGAGAGATTATGGCCAAGATTAAGATAATTACTCCATCTCCTTCCCCATTTTGAAAATAGTTTATGCTCCCTACAATTGGGACGCTCAAGATAGGTGTAAATACTCCAATAAAAAGGATGGCAGAGCCGATAAGGCCTATTACTTTTCTTGTGTTCATATTTCCTGAATTCATATTTAGACGAGACGCTGGCCGCGCGGATTAGAACTATTATACAGGAATAATCAAGCGGCGCGGTGTTTCCTTTTACTTGCACTTGGCATTATTGTCTGAAAATATGACTTCACCTCGTGGATTTATCCAGACTTGATAGCACAGCTCCCCTAAAGCAGCTACTCGCATCCCATCTTCGAGATTTTTACAAAGAGATAGACGATCCCCCGGTATATCAGTTCCACTCGGATAGAAGTTCACTACAGTAATTTTTCCACTTGTATGCATTTTCCCTTTCCCATGTTCATGTATTTCCCATGTTGTGGTACCGGGCAAGTACTCAATAGCGAACACCCTGTTTCGGTCTTGCTTGCAATAGCCGACCACCTCAAATTTTCCAGTTTGCTTTTCTGTGGGCGGCGCACAACCGGATAAGGTAAATAGAGTAATCCAAATAATTGGCTTGGTTATTCTCTTCATTCAATCGCTCCAATCTTTCAAATCAAGATGCTTGTGTCATTTCCTTATCAATTCGTCCGGAAAGCCTTCAAATATCATGCCGTTTGTAACCCATTCATCGCTTGTATTCAATCGCGGTTCCCGCACAGACAAGCGGCGAGGCGCAGCCGTCTATCCGGATATCAGATTGGGCCTGACAGTGAAGATTGATAACAGCATCCGCATGAAGTTGAACCGCCACAACTTTTGCATCTATGATTGCTTCCTCTGTTCCCTCTGCTCCCCCGCTGCATGAAAGCACCCGCACAGTATCTATCACTGAATATGGGCGCGAGGCATCACTCTGTAAAACTTCAAGGTGCGCCAAGCGCTGCAATTGTTCAGCACCCAATGAACTGATGTCCGGATTGACGGCACAGCCGTGCAGAAACATACTGGACACAAGCAGTGCTGCCACAATCAAATTTTTCAGCAAAGGCAATTGATTTTTCATAACTTTCTCCTTGAAATAGTCTCAAAAAGCCATTATTTTTATTTGGCCGGTATCAGCATTTCGGTAATGTCTCTGCCAATCGTCGGCGCAGGCAACTCCCGACTTTCCTGTTGTGCAATCTCCAGCCATTCATCAACAATTTGACACAACTCTCGATAAACCTCCACTTCATCTTCACCATGACAGCATCGCCCTATAATTCCAGGGCAATAGCCGACAAAGCATCGGTCTTCTTCCGACCATTCGACAATCTTGATGTACTTTGCACTATCAATCATTGTTAACCTCCTGAATGCCTCGCATTACCTCCTTTTCCTGATAAGGCTTGGCATCATCGCCAAGATTTCCTGAAATTGTTACCCGCATTCCCCGCGAATGACGGTAATTTCGGTGTGAACCTTTGCCGCCCAGATTGACAAATCCAGCCCGCTCCAAATCCCGGATAAGTTGTCTAATCTTTCTCGGCATACTTGATTATAAGGCATGGCAACCATCCAATGCCTTTCAAGTCTCCCGGTCTTCCAAATCAAGGCGTTTGTGCCACTCCTCTACGGACTCATCCGGAAAAGCTTCAAATGTCTTGTCGTTCTCGTCTTCCCGAAGGTCAACCCACGAAGCTTTCGAGCCTACCATCAGATGTACGCGCTCCGGAGGCGTCGGCAAATCCGTATCAATCACCGAAGCAAAAGGATGCACCAACTCCGGCCAGCGAGAATCCCAAACCCAGAGTGCGCTGCCGCAAATTCGGCAGAAATGCCACCCACTCAGACTTTCTTTTGTTTCGCCAGAATTTTCATCGGTTACCTTGGGGTGGTACATCGTTACATGTTCTTTGCCTTGAACCTGCAATGTGGAAAAATCTCCGCCCAGATTGATGGCGTAGCCACCGCCGCCTGCCGTCTTGCGGCAAATGGAGCAATAGCAGAGATTGAACGGGTACGGATGCGCTGAATGAACTGTAAACCGTACCGCCTTGCAATGGCATGATCCTTCAAGTTTCATTCTATGTCAGACCACACCGCATATTCATTGCCATTCGGATCGCCGAAGTGAAAGCGGCGTCCGCCCGGAAATGAAAAGACGGGTTTGACGATTGTACCGCCGGCTTTCTCAATCTTCGACTGCGTGGCCTCCAAATCGCCGCTGTAAAAAACAATCAACGCCCCGCCCTCTTCCGCCGACGCCCGCTTGTCCGACTGAAAAAACCCGCCGTCCAGCCCCTGGTCGGCGAAGGCCGTGTATTGGTCGCCGAAATCCTCGAATTGCCAGCCGAACACTGCGGCAAAGAAATCCTTCGCCTTTTCAATGTCCCTCGCGGGAAACTCGACATAATTGATTTTCTCGTGTTCCCTCATGGTTTCCTCCCGCCGGCGCGAAAACGCCGCCGGCAACCCGCCCGGCTGCCCGGCGGCAAGATAGCATAGAATAACCCGCCATGACCGACCGCCAATTCATTCCGCTCAATATCGCGGTGCTGACCGTCTCGGACACCCGCACCGAGGAGGACGACCGCTCCGGGCAGTTGCTGGCCGCGCGCCTCGCCGAGGCCGGCCACCGCTGCCGCGACAAGCGCATTGTCGCCGACGACATCTACCGGGTGCGGGCCGCGCTGTCGGAGTGGATTGTGGACGACGGGATACAGGTCGTGCTGTGCACCGGCGGCACCGGCATCACCGGCAGGGACGGCACCCCGGAAGCGGTCGTGCCGCTGCTGGACAAGACCATCGGCGGCTTCGGCGAAATGTTCCGCACGCTGTCCTACGAAACCATCGGCGCCTCGACGCTGCAATCGCGCGCGGTCGCGGGCGTCGCCAACGGCACCTACATCTTCTGCCTGCCCGGCTCGCCCGGCGCGTGCGCCGAGGCCTGGGACAAACTCATCAGCAAGCAACTGGATTACCGCACGCGCCCGTGCAACCTGGTTGAATTGATGCCGAGACTCGGCTCAAAAGAAGCGCCGCCGCGCTAACGCCGGTCCGGCAAATCCCCGTCGGCGCCGCGCTTGCGCCGCGGCAGATTCTTCCTCGCCAGCCTGAACAAATAAAGAAAAGGCCCCGAACACAAATACAGCAGCGCGATAAAAAACAGAAACTTCGGCAAGTCAATCGCCGCCAGAATCAGCCCCGCCACCACCGCCAGCAGCGCGATAAAGGGCACCCGGCTTTTCAGGTTGACGCCTTTCAGGCTGTAATAACTGAAGTTGCTGACCATCGCCGCGCCCGCCAGTATCATCAGCGCAAAACACCACCACGCCATGTCGGCGCCGGAATAGCCGGTTTGCTGCGACAGCCACACCAGGCTCATCATCAGCGTCGCCGCGGCGGGGCACGGCAGGCCGCGGAAAAACGACTTCTCTGACGAACCAATCTGGGAATTGAAGCGCGCCAGCCGCAGCGCCGTCGCCACGGTGTAGAAAAACGCCGCAAGCCAGCCGAGTTTCGACCACAGCCAGCCGAACTCGGCCATCGCCGCGAGCGACCAGTTGTAGATAATCAGCGCCGGAATGCAGCCGAAGACGACCACATCGGTCAAACTGTCGAACTCGGCGCCGAAACGGCTGGCGGTGTTCGTCAGGCGCGCGACATTGCCGTCGAGACTGTCGAGCAGCACGCACACCAGCAAGGCGATGGCGGCCACCTCGAACTCGCCGTTGAACGCCCTGACCGCCGCGAAAAACCCGATCAGCAGCGAACTCGCGGTAATCAGGTTCGGCAGCAGGTAAATGCCGCGCCCTGGTTTGTGCCTGCTCATCGCCGTCCCGCGGACACCGTCAGTTCTTCTCCTTGTCCACCAGGCGGTTGTCGGCTATCCACGACATCATGCCGCGCAACTGCTTCCCGACCCGCTCGATGGGGTGCTCCGACAGGCGCCGTCGCATCGCCCAGAACACCGGCGCCCCGGTGCGGTTCTCGGTGATGAACTCGCGCGCGAAGACGCCGCTGCGTATCTCCTCCAGCAGTTTCTTCATCGCCGCCCGGCTCTGCTCGTTGACGACAAGCGGGCCGCGCGTAATCGCGCCGTATTCGGCGGTGTTGGAAATGGAGTAATACATGTTGGCGATGCCGCCCTCGTACATCAAATCCACAATCAACTTCAACTCGTGCAGGCACTCGAAATAGGCCATCTCCGGCGCGTAGCCGGCCTCCACCAGCGTCTCAAAACCGGCCTGAACCAGCGCCACGGCGCCGCCGCACAGCACCGCCTGCTCGCCGAACAAATCGGTCTCGGTTTCCTCGCGGAAATTGGTCTTGATGACGCCGGCGCGCCCGCCGCCGTTGGCCGACGCATAAGACAGCGCCAGCGCCTGCGTCCGCCCCGAGGCGTCCTGATGAACCGCAATCAGCGTCGGCACGCCCTTGCCTTCCAGGTAGGTCGAGCGCACCAGGTGCCCCGGCCCCTTCGGCGCCACCATGAACACATCCAGGTCGGGGCGCGGGCGAATCAGCCCGTAATGAATGTTGAAGCCGTGCGCGAAGGCCAGCGCCGCGCCCTGCCGGATGTTCGGCTCGATGTGGTCGCGGTACAAATCGGGCTGGTGCTCGTCGGGCGCCAGCACCATGACGATGTCGGCGCCGCGCACCGCCTCGTCCAGCGGCAGGCAACGCAGCCCCGCGCCTTCGGCCTTGGCCGCCGAGGCCGAGCCGGCGCGCAGCCCGACGACCACATCCACGCCGGAATCCTTCAGGTTGTTGGCGTGCGCGTGCCCCTGCGAGCCGTAGCCGATAACGGCCACCTTGCTGCCGCGTATCAGCGACAGGTCGGCGTCTTTGTCGTAATAAACTTCCATTGCTCTCTCCCGGAATTGGTCGTCATCAGGCGGTCAGCACCGCGTCGCCGCGGCCCAGGCTGATAACGCCCGAACGCGCGATTTCGCGGATGTCCCGCCGCTTTTCCATTGCCTCGATGAATGCATCAATCTGCTTGCTGGACGCCGTCATCTGCACAATGCAGACGCGCTCCACATATTCAATCACGCCGGCGCCGTGCTCAACGACCAGTTGGTCGAGGCGCGCGCGGTCGGCGTCGCTGCCGTCGTGCGCCACCTTCAGCATCAGCATTTCGCGCTCGACATGGCGGTCCTCGCCCAAATCCGAGACCGCGGCCACATCCACCAGTTTGTTCAGTTGCTTGATCACCTGCTCGGCCAGTTTGTCGCCGCCGACCGTGACGATGGTCATGCGCGAGAAAACCGGGTTGTTGGTGGGCGCGACGACCAGCGACTCAATATTATAACCTCTCGCCGAAAACAGCCCCGACACGCGCGACAGCACGCCCGCCTCGTTGGCGAGGAGTATCGAGATGACATGCTTTCTGGTTGACGAAACTTGTGCCACCGGGTGCGCGTCCCGGTCCGTCAGGCTTTCTTCATCAGGAAATAGAACTTGCCGTCTTCTTCGCGCGATTCGAGCAGTTCGTTTCCGGTCTGCCTGGCGAACGCCTCAAAATCCTTGACCGCGCCGGGGTCGGTGGCGACGATGTGCAGCACCTTGCCCTTGTCCATGCCGGCCAGCGTCTTCTTGGCGCGTAAGATGGGCAGCGGGCAGTTCAGCCCGCAGGCATCCAGTTCCTGGTCAAATTGCGGCATTTTTTCCTCCTCAAGGCAGCGGTTGGTGGAACAGACAGTTTACATTCAATGGCGCCGGAATTGGCAAGCCGTGCAAGACGCGCAGGCCGCGCAATCCGTTATGATGGTCTGATGACCGTCGGAGTATATCACCCGCCGCCATGCCGCCGCCGCAGGCGCGGGCGCGGCACCCCGGCTGAACAGGCCGCACGGGCTGCGCGGGTTGCACAGACGCTGGCGGCGGCGCTGGCGCTGGCGGCGGTGCTGGCGGCGGCCCCCGCCCGCCTGATGGCCGCCGACCCCCACGACCATGAAGTGCCGGAAATCGGCGACCCGTCCTACTCCGCCCTGAGCCTCGCCGACGAGAAAAAACTGGGCCGCGCCATCCTCGCCCAGTTGCGCGCCAGTTTGCCGGTCACCGGCGACATTGAAGTGCAGGATTACCTGCAAGCGCTGGGAACGCGGCTGCTGTCGCAAGACGCCGACAACCGGATTGACTTTCATTTCCTGCCGGTCGCCGACCGCGCCATCAACGCCTTCGCGACGCCGGGCGGCGTTGTCGTCATCAACGAGGGCCTGATGCTGTTCGCCGGCAACGAGAGCGAACTGGCCGGCGTTGTCGCGCACGAGATCGCGCATGTCACGCGGCGCCACATCGCGCGGCTGCGCGCCGAGATGCGCACCACCAGTTGGCTCAGCGCGCTGCTGCTGGTCGCCGGCCTGATGGCGTCCAGTTACAACCCGGAACTGTCGCAACTCGCCGTCCATGTCGGCGCCACGCTGCCCATTGAACAGCAGTTGAGTTATTCGCGCAGCCTGGAATACGAGGCCGACCGCTCCGCCATCCGGCTGATGTCCGCCGCCCGGATCAACCCGCGCGGCGTGTCGCGCTTCTTCGCCAAATTGCAGGCGCGCGAAGGCCGGCGGCAGACGCCGGAGTTTCTCCGCACCCACCCGCTGACCATCGGACGCCTGCGAAACGCCGAGGCGCGCGCCTCGCGCTACCCCGAAAACCTGCATCTCGACAGCAAGGCGTTCCGCCACATCAAGGCGCGCCTGCTGGCGCTGAAAAACCTCGACCCGGCGCCCGACGAGATGGAAACGGCGTCATTGCAACTCTACCGCAAGGGCGTTTCGCTGACGCGGCGGCTGCCCGGCGAGGCCATTCAGGCATTTGAACAGATACCCGAACAGGAGCGCGGCCTGCCGGTTATGCTGGCGCTGAGCCAGGCCCACATCGCGCAGGGCGACGACCTCAAGGCGAGCCAATACCTGGCCGAACTGAACGAACTGCACCCGGGGCGGGCCAGCATCAACTACTACCTGGCCGGCTGCCTGCTGCGAACCGGCGAGGCGCACCGCGCGCTTGAACATCTGCGGAAGATAAAATCACTGCACCGCTATCATCCGCAACTGTACAAACTCAGCGCCAAAGCCGCCACCGCCGCCGGGCGCGAAAGCCTCGGCCACGAATACCTCGCCGATTACTACACGGCCAGCGCCCATTTCAATCTCGCCCTGCGCCAGTTGAACCTCGCCGAACGCGCCCCCGGCGCAAGCCGCGGCGCCCGCGAGCGCATCAAGCGCAAGCGCGACGAAATCACCAACTTCCAGCAGGAGTTCAAAAGCCGGTTGTAACGGCGCCGGCGTCCGCGGGCGCTGCCGCCCCTGCCCGGCATCCATGGTTTTTTGCAGGCGTCGTGACAGCGCCGGCGTCCGCAGGGCAGGCACCTGAAAGCACTTTTTTCAACGCCGGATTATTGGCTTGCGCGGTGGTCCTTCAGAAACTTCTCAAGCCCGGCGTCGGTCAGCGGGTGGCGGAACATCGCCTCAAACACCGCGAACGGGCAGGTGACGACATCGGCGCCGGCCTCGGCGCACTGCACGACATGCAGCGGGCTGCGAATCGAGGCCGCAAGCACCTCGCTGTCAAAGGAATAGTGGCCGAAAATCCAGGTCAGGCGGCGTATCAACTCGGCGCCCGGCTCGCCGATGTCGTCAAAGCGCCCGATGAAAGGCGAGATGTAATTGGCGCCGGCGCGCGCCGCGAGCAGCGCCTGCGCCGCCGAAAAGACCAGCGTGCAGTTCGTCCGGATGCCCTTCTCCCGCAGTATATGCAGCGCGCGCACCCCGGCGGGCAGCATCGGTATCTTGACGACGATGCGCGGGTCCAGCGCCGCCAGCGTCTGCGCCTCGCGCATCATGTCATCAAAGGTGGTGCCGATGACTTCCGCCGACACATCGGCGTCGGCCAGTTCGCAGATTTTGCGGTAATGCGCGTGAACGGCGCTGTCGCCGCGTATCCCCTCCTTCGCCATCAGCGTCGGATTGGTCGTCACGCCGTCCAGAACGCCGAGGCCGGCGATGCGCTCAATCTGCCCGATGTTGGCGGTGTCAATAAAGAATTTCATGGCTGAACATGCTCAATCAAAAGCGAAAAACTGTCAAGGCGCGCCGCGCGCCCGCGCGCATTCGGCCACCACCCGCCACTGCCGCAACTTGTCTTCAAGCGACAGCGCCGCGTGCGCCGGGCTGGTGGAAGGCAGGCGCCTGTATTCCGGCGCACGCCCCGCGCCGGACGCGCCCGCCGGCACATGCCGGTCGTACACCTGCCCGGCCTTCAGGCCGTTGAAAAAGACAAACCCGACGCGGCGGTGACGGCGAAAGAAAGCCGCGAAATCGTTGACGACGATGGAAGATGCCTCAATGTCGGAATCCAGGCTGCCGCGCCGCTCGCAGCGCCCGATGACATCCCACACGGCGATATGGCAGGCCACCAGGCGGCGGCAACGCTCGGAATATGGAAGATCGGCGCCGGCGCCGAACAAGCGCCCCATGATGGCCCAGAACTGGTTGCGCGGATGGGCATAATACTCGCCCGCCCGCAATGACGCGGCGCTTGGCATCGAACCCAGAATCAGCACGCGCGCCGCCGCCGATTCCAGCGCTGGAAAGCCTTGCAACGAGGCTTCAGGCGGGACCTCAGACGCCGCCCGCTTCATCCGCCGGGTGAAAAAAAACCCCGGCAGACGCGGTCGTGCCGGGGTTCGGTTTGATGGCCCACGGGCCAGGCTCAGAAGCCCTTGAACGGATGTTCCGCGCTGTCCTTCTGCGCCGTCGCCTCGGCGGCGGTCGGCTTGCCCTGGACGGCGTTCTCAATCGCGAGCTTGGTCGCCTTGTAGTTGTTTTCGTAGATCGCCTCGTTGCTCTCGGCCTGCCAGTGAATGAACACGCCGACGCAAACATAGGCGTCATCGGCCTCGCTTTGCGGGATGGTGCCCTCGGCGACGCAGTCCTGGACGGCTTTCGCCACCGCGGCCTGCGCCGGGCCGAACATCTGCACCGCCTGCTTCTCACCCTTGATGGTCACCTTGTTGAACATCATCGTGTTCGGCTTGCACGGCAGGTTCGGCGCGATGACCGCCAGCAGTGATGTAAAGCCGTCCTTGTTGTTCACGAGGCCGTTGCAGAAGGCGGTCTCGACGGCGGAACCGCGAGGCCCTATCATCAGGTCAATATGGGCGATTTCCGCCATCGTGCCGGAAGGATCGTTGTCATTGACCAGGGCTTCCCCGACCATAACTTTGTCAATTGCCATTTTTACTCCTTGGTACTGTTGGTTTGTGTTGATGCAACTGCAATCAGCTGCTCCAGTTCAGCGGCAAAAACACCGGCGACGGTCAGGTCGGCGGTTGTCCCGGGATTGAGACCCTTTTGCTTCAGGCTGACATCCAGCGCCAGAAGCCGGCGCCTGAATTTCTCAGGCTCGCTGCTTCGGACGAACTGACTTTGAAGCGGCGCAACTTCGCGGCTTGTCACCGCCGCTTTCCGCGCGCCGTGCTTTCGATCAACCAGGCTGTCTGGGTATTCCGCCAGCAGCGTCAGATAGACGCCGGCGACGGGCCAGCCATTATGCCCCCATTTTGAGCGGAATTCAAGCAGCAGCGGCACGGCATAGTCAAAAACTTCCCGGTAATCATTGATATATTGCGCGGCGATGCGGTCGCGCCGGCACGCCTCGCGCATGGTTTCGCGCAAGGTGGCGTCCGGCTCGGCGCCGACATCGAGGCGCTCCACCCGCCCCAGGCCGCCGGCGCCGGCCAGGCGAATCGCGCGATAGACCTGCGCGGCGTCGGCCACCGTCGTGCAATCAAGGACGCCGGCGACGGCGTCGCGCAGCGACTGCCCGGGCGCGCGCTGAAACACCGCCTGCACCAGCGGCGCGCACAACAGCACGATGCCGAGGTTGGTGTTCTGGTTGACCACCCGCCGCGTCGCCTCGATGGCCGACAGAATGCGCCCGCCCGGCGTGTCCTGCACACGGCACAGCGGCCCGGCGCAGGCGTTCGCGCTCTCGACAAAGTCGCGCCAATCCATGCCGTGGCCGGCGCCGTGAACGCCGACATTGCCCGGCTTCAACGCCTCGACATCGGCGCGGCAGGCACGCCGGAAAGCCGCCGCCAGCGCCTTATCCGGCGTTTCGTTCATTGTGTTTTCATCGGCGCGTCAGCCGCCGCCAACGCCTTCTTCGACGCCCTTTTCATTGGCCCGTTCATTGGCACGCACATCGGCGCGGTCACCAGTGCATTCGCCGCCGCCCAGAAAATCGTCGGCGAGGCGGGCGGCGATGTCCACCGAAGTCACGCTTTGCAAGCCGCGCCAGGCCGGGATGCTGTTCAGTTCGGTGACCCACCAGCGGCCTTCGCCGTCGCGTATCAGATCCACGCCGGCGTAAAACAGGCCGATGGCGGCGACCGCCGCCTCGGCCAGCCGCGCCGCTTCGGAGGCGATTTCAACGCCGTGGCATTCGGCGCCGTTGGCGACATTGCTGACCCAGTCGCGCCCGACGCGCTTCATGCCGGCGACCGCGCCGCCGCCGATGACAAAAACCCGCCAGTCGCTCCAGCCGTCGCCCTCGCTCTTGATGAACTGCTGCAGATAGAACACGCGCTCCTCGCCGTCCGCCGCAGGCAGCGGGCGGCCCGGCCCGATTCGCTGCAAGCCCTTGCCCTGCGAGCCGAACACCGGCTTCAGCACCAGCCCGCCGCCGCCGCCGCCGTGCCGGGCGACGAATGCACGCGCGCGTTCGGCGCGCGCGAACGACCACGCCGCCGGCGTCGCGATGCCGGCGCGGCGCAGCAGAAAACTGGTCATCGCCTTGTCCACGCTGCGCTCGATCATCCGCGCGTCGTTATAGACGCGCACGCCGGCCTCGCGCAGCGCGTGCAGCACATCAAGGTAAAACACGACCGACTCGAGCGAACCGGCGGGCACCCCCCTGACGAAAACGCCGTCGGGCAGCGTTCGCCCGAAACCGGGCAGCGACACCCCGGCGCCGTCGGCGCCGAACTCGCAATCCGGCAGCGCCACCCGCGTCACGCGGCAGCCGCGCCCGGCGAAGGCCTCTTTCAGACGGGCGCAGTGCCAGCCGCATTCATCGGCGACGAGGGCGATGTGCGGAACGGAATTCACGGAGTCCGTTCAGCCGAACGATTGATCAAGCAGGTCGAGGGCGACGGCGCCGGCGTGGAAAGTGCGCCCGCTCGGCAAATGCGTAACGGCCACCTGCGCCGGACTGAAAAGCATCGGGTCTATCTTGAAGAAATCGCGCTCGTATGCGTTGAAAATCTCGGCGAACGGCCTGCCGTAATCCGGCGAGGCGCCGCTTGGCAGCGCCTCGGCGAGTTGCCGCGCCGCGTCTTCGCCGCCGCCGACAAACAGGTGAATCCGGCCCGCGAACAGGATGGCGTCGTTGGTGCGCCCCATCGCCTGCACGAAGTCGGCGGCGGGCGGCGCCAACGGCGCGCTGCCGGCGCCGTCGGCGACATCGCCGAGGCTGAAACCGAGTTCATGCACCTTGTGCAGGCCGACTTCCAGCACGCGGGCGACGACCTGCACCGAGCCGGCGAGGCTGGTGGTCGGCGTCAGGATGACCGTCAGGCGGTCGGCGGCGACATGGCAGCGGTCGGCGATCTTGCTCAGCAACGGCGGCGGCGGCGGGCGGTCCGTCTCCAGCACCAGCACCGCGTCGTCGGCGTCGTCCTTGTAGCCCAGTTCCTCAAACAGCGGTTCGCGCAGCGCCAGCGCGCGCGCAGGCCCGGAACCCAGCGCATGAAAAGCCTCTTTGCCTTCGCCGTGCGACAAACTCCAGCCGGCGTATTGCGACGCAAGGCAGGCCAGCACCGGGGCGGCGGTGTGTACATGTAGCGTCAGCGGCCAGCGCGGCGCGACGCCGCCGTGAGTCAGCGTTACCTGTCCGAGACCGCCGAGGCATATTTCAGCAATCAGACGCCCGGCCTCAATGCCGCCGCGCGCGTCAATGCCGGCATCCACCAGGCGCACGCCGTCGGCTGAACGCGTAACGGACAGGCCCAGTTCCGCCCGCCGCTCGCACAACTGCTCAACCAGCGGCGCCACCAACCGGTTCAGGCTGATTTGGCTCATGGCGTGGTTCCTGTTGCCGCGCAAAACGCCTGCGGCGGCGCCAATCTGACGGTGCTGATTGGGTTCATGCTGCGATTTCTGCTGTTGCCGCTGTAATCGGGGGATGGCGCAACCGGCCCAACCGCGCTGTCAAGTCGCGTATGGAGGCCTGCAACCGGGACAATGCCGGCGCGGTCTCATCGCCTTCGGCCATCAGGCTGCAAAGCGGCTCGCCGGCGCGGAACACGCCCCCTGCGACCGGCACATCGCAAGCCTCGTTCGGCCAGTCAAAATCATCCGGCAGCGCGGTGTCCGCCGCTACATACATCACCGCGCACGCGCGCACCGCCGGGGCCGGGCGCGGCGGCGCCAGGCGCCCGCGGCAGGCTTGCAAATGCACATCCATCAGGCCGTGCGGGTAGTCGTCGTCAATCAGCGCCAGCGTCGCGCCCGGCCTCGGATTGAGTTCAAGGAAATACAGGCGGCCCGCGCAATACAGATAGTCCGCGTTGTTGATGCCGCGCAAACCGAGCGCCGCCGTCAGCGCCTGCGCGCCCTCTTCGGCCCGCGCGCGCAACGCATCGGGCAGCGCGCAGCGGTTCACCGCGCCGCCGTAGGCGAATGGCCGCTCGCGGCAATGCCGCGAATGCCACTGCGTGCTGAAACCCAAAGTCGCGGCGCCTTGCCCGTCGGCCACAAACAAATGAGAAACCCCGACCCCCGGCAGATAGGTCTGCCGGTAACGCCGCGCGCCGTCCTCTGCTGCGCCGCCATCGCGCCGGATGTGCGCGCCGCCGGCGGCAATCGGTGACTTTGACAGCGCCGGAAGATTCTCGCGCCAGGGCATGCACGGCAGTCCGCAATCGGCGGCCAACGCCGGCATTGCGCGGTCTGTGCAGCGGCTGAAAACATCCGGCTCGTTGCCGAGCAGCGGCAGTCGGCGGGAAAAATCATCAAAGAGGCCGCTGCAATTCTCGACGCCGGGGCCTGCAATCCAGCCTTTCAGCGACGCGCCGAAACGCGCGGTGGCACGCCTGAACGCCTTTTGCAGCGCATCCGGCGCAAGCCCTTCGGCGGTCAGCGGCACGCGGCTGGCCGACACCGCGACATCGCGGGTGTCGCGGTCGCCGAAGGCGTCTATCACCGCCGCGCGCAGGCCCGACTTCACCGCCGACTGCGCCAGCGCCCGCGCGCTCGCGGCGATGATCAGCAGGTCGGGGCCGGAGCCAGGCGTCCCGTCAGGCATCCCGTTCGGCGGCATACTTGCGCGCGACTTCGCAGGCGCTTTCATAGTGCAGGTACACCGGCTCGTCGCTATCCCGCATCTGTTGCAGCAGTTGGTGCTGCACCTGGTATTTGATGTTGCCGATGGCCAGCGCGCCGACGCCGACCGCGCCCGACTTCGAACCCGGCAAGGGCGTTCCGTCGTGCTGCGCCTCCAGGCCGGCGACGCCGGAAGGCGGCACGGCGTTGACATCGGCGGCGACCTTCAGCGCCGGCGCGCCGGCGATTTCGGCGGCGCTCAGCACCTCGATTCCGGCGGCAGCCGTGGCCAGCACGACATCGGCGCCCGCGAGTTGCCCGGCCTTGTCCGTGTCCGCCGCCCCCGACAGCGACAGCGCGCCGTCGGCGAAAGAACGGCAGTTTTCAACGGCGGCCTGCGCCTTCTCCGCCGAGCGGCTCATGATCGTCACCGACGCGCCCAGTTCCGCGGCCAGAATCGCGGCGGCCATGCCGACCGGCCCGGTGCCGCCGAGTATCAGGCTTTTCGCGCCGTCCCAGTCGGCGCCGTGGTCGCGCTGCAAGCGCGTGCCGACCGCGGCGATCATGCCGGCGGCTGTCGTGAACGCGCCGCTCGGGTCGGCCAGCACCGACATCTGAAACGGCGGAAACATCACCTTGCGCGCCTCCTCCAGCATTTGCAGCGCGACCCCCATGTCGCGCCCGCCGATGAAAATGCCGGTGCGCTTGACGCCCGACGGACTGCGCGAAAACATCGCGTCCTGAACCAGGCCCGGGATGTCGCCGACCTCAAGCGAGGTGTACGGCACCAGCGTGTGCCAGCCGGCGTCCGCCGCCATATTGGCATCGAACGGACTCAGGTTCGGGGCCGAAGTGAACATGTGCAGTATGTGAAATTTTTCCATTTCTCCCTCTGTCAGGTTGCGCCGGACATTACGCCGCGATGATCTCGCCGCCGCGGTTGTTGCCGGCGGTAATCAGCAGTTTAATCCGGTGTGAATCGAAGAAAGCGTCGTTTGCGATGAAGTTTTCAATCCGCGTTTTCAGGTTTTCGGCGCCGTCGCGGTCGCCGGCGATGACGAAGGCGGTCGGCCCCCAGGAACTCTGGCCTGTCCCTTTTATATCGTTTTCTCCCAGATAATCCAGAATTTTTCCGATGCCGGGACTGCCATAATAACCGCCGCCCTGCGCCGGTGAAAAGTAACTGCCGACCAGCGCCTGAAACTCGCCGACCGCCTCGGCAAAGGACGCGCAGTCGCGCCCGGCCAGCGCCGGCAGCATTTTCATTGTCAGAAGACGGCTCAGGAAACCGGCGCATTTCGCTGAAAACTCGGGCAATTCAGCAAAGGCCTCTTCTTCGTCCGGGCCGTGAAAACCCTCCGCCCCGCCCTCGTCGAAAATCAGCACAATCCGCCACTCCTCCGGAAACGGCAGATGCAGGATGGCTGGCGGCGGCTCGTCATCGCCGTCTTTTTTGCCGCCGTCGGCGACGACGCCGCCGTCGTCAAACGCGGCAATCCCGATTCCCGACCGGCGCCCGCGCCCGAGGCGCGCGGCAATCTCGCGGCTTGACAAATTGAGGCCGTGCAAACGGCTCAGCCCGTGGCCGACGGCCAGCGCCAACTGGGTGCCCGACCCCAGCCCCCTGTGCCCGGGAATCACGCGCACCGCCTCAATGCGCGCGCGACTGCCGACGCCGCAGGCGCGGTCAAAGCGGGCGGCCAGTTCCAGCACCTTGTCGCGCGCAGGCCCCGCCGCTTCAAGCGCCGGCGCCGGCGACAGCCGCAGTTCGGTAACCGGCGCCTTCAGCGAAATGCCGACACCGCCAAACCGCCGCCCCAAACCGCCGTGCAAATCAAGAAACCCCAGATGCAAACGCGCGGGCGCGACGACACGGCAGACGGCTGATTGGCCGGCCATCAATCAGACATCCTCAAAAACACAGCCGTTGGCGGTTACCGTGACCGGGAAGCCGGCCATGTCGCGCATGACCTGCGCGGCGCCGAAAGACTCCAGTTGAGGGGCGACGCCGGTGAAACCGGGGCCTGAAAAAGCCTCATCAAGCACGGCGAGGCGGTATTGTCCGGATTCCGCGGTGATGGTGCACAGATAGCGGTCATCATCGCCGCCGCGCGCAATTTCAATGGCGGCGCCGGGGAAATGCTGCTCCAGATAG
The DNA here is from genome assembly GCA_028817225.1 of Gammaproteobacteria bacterium. Lineage (NCBI taxonomy): Bacteria > Pseudomonadati > Pseudomonadota > Gammaproteobacteria > Gammaproteobacteria bacterium. The sequence continues at coordinate 24,618 of JAPPQC010000029.1, forward strand.
GCGCGCAGCGCCGCCGCGGTGTCGTCCGTCATTGGGGCGGCATGGAATCGGGCGGCGGGCTTGCGCCCTCGTCATTGCCTTCGTCTTTTCCACCGCGGTGGCGGCGGACAATGGCCTGCAACTGGTCGAGCAGCGGCGGCGCGCCCCAGTCGCGGGCGCCGACCGCGCGGTAGAGCAGATGCCCTCGCGGGCTGACCAGATAGACGGTCGGCACCGCCGGGATGCCCCATTCCCCCATCTTCAGCGCGCTGTCCACCAGCACCGTGTAACTGACCGGCGTCGTCTTGATGAACTCGCCCACTTCAGACGCCGTGCCGCCGGCGTGAATCGCGACCACATCAAAACCGCTGTCGCGCAGAAAGCGGTAGGCGATTTCCAGGTTGTTGAGGTCGTTCAGGCAAATCGGGCAGGTGGATGACCAGAAAGCCACCAGCAGCAAACGCCCGCCGTAGTCTTCCATCGAGTGCATCCGCCCGCCGGTGTCGGGCAGCGAAAAGCCGTGGGCGGCGCGTTCTCCCGGAATCGGGTCAAGCAGCCTTGCCGGTTCGCCCGGCGCCGCGTGCGGGCCGCCGGGCGGCGCAAGCAGCGACAAAACCAGCATCGTGCAGGCGGCGCGCAAAACGCGCCGACAACGCCCCGCAGGCCGGGCGGCGGACTTCACGGCGTTATTCCCTGAAACGCCGGTTCGCCCAGAATGGATCGTCGCGACTGAGTTCGCCGACCGGCGCCGCGAACGCATCCGACACCAGTTCGGCGGTGTTGCCGCCGGTCAGCGTGCGCAGGAACGCAATCAGCGCCTTTTTGCCGCTGTCCGGCAGTTGCAGCGGCTGAATCAGCGGGCTCAGCAGTTCGTTGGGCACGCCGCCCTTGTCGTAGAACTCGATGACTTCCTCAAGCGTCAGCAATTCGCCGTTGTGCATGTACGGCGCGGTCAGCGCGACATTGCGCAGCGTCGGCGTGATGAATTTCCAGCGGTCGTCCGGGTCCTGCGTGACTTCATAGCGCCCGACATCGTTGAAGCGGGCCGGCGCCCTGGTCACCCGCTCGATGGCCTCGGATTCCAGGTCGGCGAAAATACCCGGGGCCAGCTGGACGCGCCGGGTCGGCTGCCGCTTGCCCATGGACGCGCTGAAACCCATGCCGGTATTGTGCAGTTGGTTGTCGGTGAACAGCGCATGTTTGTCGCCAATCAGATGGCACGACGAACAGCGCCCCTCGCCGGTGAAGATTCCGAAGCCCTTGCGTTCTTCGGGCGTCAGCAGGTCTTTCTCGCCGCCGTAATACCAGCGGTCAAAACGCGAGTTGGCCGACAGCAGCGTGCGCTGGTATTGGGCGAGCGCCATGCCGATGGTTTCCATTGACGGGCCGCGGCCATCAAACACTTGTTGAAAAAGCCCGCGGTACTCCTTGATCTGGTTGATTTTCTGAATGACGGCGCCGATAGAGGGGTTGGCCATCTCGTTGCGCGCTAGCAGCGGCGACCAGACCTGGTTTTCAAGCGAAGTCTCGCGGCCATCGTGAAACAGCGGCACCCGGTAGGCGACATTCAGCAGCGTCGGCGTGTTGCGCCTCGTGCCGCGGCCTTCAAAGCCGACCGCGGTTTTCAGTTCGTTGTGGGCGAAGCCCATCTCCGGCACATGGCACATCGCGCAGGATATCGTGTTGTTCAGCGACAGCCGGCGGTCGAAAAACAGCCGGCGGCCCAGCGCGATGCCCTTGCGCGACAAGGGGTTGGCGTGCGCGTCCGGCACCGGCGGCAAACCCGCGGGCGGTTTGCGCGACAATGCGTAGAGGTCGGTCTCGCGCCCCTTGCGGCTTTCCAGGCTGCGCGAGCGGGTCTTGTAGTCGGCGGACTCGTAGCCCTCCTTGTAGTCGCCGGAGCGCAGGATTTCGTCGCCCTGCGCCTGCGCCGGAGGCGGCGCCGCCGGCGCCAGCGTCAGCGCCCCTGTCAGAGACACTGCCGACGACACTGCCAGCGCCAACATCAGCGGCGCGCGGCGGAACAAGGACAGCCCCGGTTTCATTACCGCGCCGCGAAAGCCCGGGCGCTCACCTCCGCGAGGCCCGCGTCTCGAGCAGCACGGTTTCAATATCGGCCATCAGCAGGTCCGGGTGCAGGAAATCCACGCTGTAGATATTGCGGATGTAGCCGCTCGCGTCCACCAGGTAGGCCCGCAGGATGTGCGCGAAAACGGCGCCGCCCTCCTCGTCGCGTGCCTTGTTCACATACTGGCTGTATTCCTTCAGGATGGGGCGCAGTTTGGCGTCCGATTCGGTGGTCATGAACAGCCACTCGGAGTCGCCGCCCTGAAAGTCCTTCGCGTAATCACGCATGACTTCGGGCGTGTCGCGCTCGTAGTCGAAACTGATGCTGACAAAACGCACCTCGCTGGAAAGGTGCGAATGGCGTTTCAGCGATTTTTTCAGGGATTGCAGCACGAAGGTCGCCAGCGGGCAGCCGTTGACATCCTGGCACTGGGTGTAGATGAACGACAGCACCGAGATTTTGCCGTGCAGGTAATCTTGCAGGCGCGCATCGGAGCCGTCCGCCAGCAGCACCTCGCCGTCGGCGGCCTTGCGGATTTTCGGCAAATCGTAGCTGCCCGGCGTCGGCAGTTCGTATTCAAGTTTGCCCCACCCCGGCGCCAGTATCTCGACGGCGACGGGTTCGTCTTCGGGCGCCGTTGTCTGATGCCCGGCCCGGGCGCCGTCGGCGACGGCAAAAGCCGGGAAAAACAGCGCGATGACGCCGAATAAATGCAATCCTTTCAGCATGTTGGCCAACCTCCTTGCAACCTCTTGCACCGCGTTAATCGCGGCATTCCAGTATAGCACGGCAGACCTGCTCCGCCGTCGCCATCGCCGCCGTCCAGCCCAATGTGCCGTGCCCGGTGTTCAGCCACAGGCGGGGGTGGCGAGTGGCGCCCACAAGCGGCAGGTTGGACGGCGTCGCCGGGCGCAATCCGACCCACGGCACCGCGTATTCGAGCGAAATGCCCGGAAACAACTCCCGCACCCAGCGCATCAGCGGCGCGATGCGGCGGCGGCGGATGTCAAGGTTGTAGCCGTCCAGTTCGGCGGTGCCGGCCACGCGCAGCCGGTCGCCGAGGCGGCTTGCGACGATTTTGCGCCGGTCGTCGAGCACCGACACCGACGGCGCCGCCTCGCGCGAGGCCGCGTCTTCCAGCCGGATGGTCAGCGAATACCCTTTCACCGGATAGACATTGACGAAGACGCCCGCCTTGCCCAGCAACAGCGGCGAGTACGGGCCAAGGCAACAGACCGCATGGTCGGCGCGAATGGCCTCGCCGCCGGTGTGGACGACGACCTCGCCGCGCCCCGGCGCGAGACCGGTGATGTCGGTGTCGTAACGAAACTCGACGCCGCGCTCGCGGCAGATGCCGGCCAGCGCCCGGCAGAAGGCGTGCGCGTCGCCGGTCGCGTCCTCGCCGGCGTAGAAGCCGCCGATTATGCGCTCGGCGATGCGTTCAAGCGTCGGTTCGATGCGCAGAATTTCCGCGGTGTCCACCATCGCGCGCAGCGGCTGTTCGCCGCCCGCCCGCCACGCGCCCAGTTGTTTCGCGCGCTCGTATTCGCCGCGGTCGAGATAGAAATGCAGGACGCCTCTTCTGGAAAAATCAAATTCAATGTTCTCGCGTTCAAGCAATTCATAGTACAAATCGCGCGAGCGCAGGCACATCTTCACCAGCGCGGCGGTGTTGCGTTCGGCGGCGGCGGCGCGGCAATTCGCAAAAAAACCGGCAATCCAGTACCACTCGCGCCACGACAGCCTGGGGCGGATGAACAGGCTGGAATCCTCCCTGAAAATCCATTTCAGCGCCTTGAAGGCCATGCCCGGCTGCGCCCACGGCTGCGCGTTGCCAACCGACAACTGGGCGCCGTTGGCGAACGAAGTCTCCATCGCGGCGCACTCGCGGCGCTCCACGACGGTCACATCGAGACCTTCGCGGTTCAGCCGGTAGGCCGTCGTCACACCGGCGATGCCGGCGCCCAGAACACAAACTCGCATGATGAATCGCCTTCCCCCCTGTGTGCTATGTTACCCTGTCGCGCACAACGCCTGAACCGCATCCGGCAGTCGCCGGAAACCGCCATGCCCCGCCCGCCCGATGACAAAATCAAACAGCGCCTGCGCGAAGTGCGCGACGGGCTGGCGGGCATTCTCCGGAAAATCGCGCGCAGGGCGCCCCTTATTAGACGCTTCATCCCGCGCTTCTTCGTGCCGACTTCGTGGTTCGGCGACGCGCCGCCGCGCTGCACGCCGCTGCCCGCCGCGACCTTCGCCGATCTTGAGAAATACTGCCTGTTCATCGGCTACCCGTACAGCGGGCACAGCATCATCGGCGCCATTCTGAGCGCGCACCCGGAGGCCGTCGTCAGCAATGAACTGCGCGATTTTCGCTACCTGTGGGAAGGCGCCGCGCGCGAGGAACTGTTCACCGCCATCCTTGAACGCGACCGGCAATGGAGCGAAGACGGCTGCATCGGCGGCGGCGGTTACTCCTACGCCGTTCCCGGCCAGTGGCAGGGGCGCTATTCGAAACTGCGGGTCATCGGCGACAAGGGCGGCGGCAGGCTGAGCGAGGTGATTGCGAAAAAAGACCCCCGGCTGCTTGAAAAAATGCGCTCGTGGGTCGGCCTGCCGCTGCGGCTTGTGCACATCACGCGCAACCCCTACGACACCATCGCCACGATGTATGCGCGGCTCGGCGCGCCGCCGGGCCATTTTGAGCGCGACCTGGACGGCTGCATCCGGCGCTATCTGGAACTGGCCGCTTCAGTTCACCAATCCACAAAAGACCTGCCGCAAGACGAGTTGCTGATTCTGCGCCACGAAGACTTCATCGCCCGCCCGCGCGACTGCATCGGGCGGTTGTGCCGTTTCATCGGGCTGGACTATAATGAGGAGTACCTGAACGACTGCGCTTCCATTGTCTATGCCGACACCCACAAAAGCCGAACGCAAATCCACTGGCCGCAACGGGCGCTTGCCGATGTCAAGGCCGGCATCGGGCGCTATCCGCGTGAACTGGGCGGTTACCGTTTCTCTGATGGACGCTCCTCTGATGGGCGCCCCGCCGACTGACGGGCGCGCGCGATGACGGACGGCGTGAAAATACGGGTCAGCGGGCGCGTTCAAGGCGTCGGTTTCCGCGCCTTTGTGCGTGCACAGGCGCAACGGCGCGGGGTGACCGGCTACGCCAGAAACCTGCCCGACGGGCGCGTTGAGGTCGCGCTGTACGGCGATGCCGACGCGGTCGCGCAGGTTCGGCAGGCGGTCGCCGAAGG
>JAPPQC010000030.1 GCA_028817225.1 Gammaproteobacteria bacterium
CCCCCCCCCCCCCCCCCCCCCCCCCCCCCCCCCCCCCCCCCCCCCCCCCGAGAAACGGCGTCATATCGTGCTTTCCGGCGATTTCTCGCCGACTCCGCACAACAATTCATATGCGATGGTGCCGCAATGTGCGGCGACTTCGGTCACCGGCAGGTTCGGGCCCCACAATTCGGCGGCGTCGCCCGCCTCGACATCGGCGCCGCCGACATCCACCGTCAGCATGTCCATGGACACGCGCCCGGCCAGCGCGCGGCGCGCGCCTGCAATCCACACCGGCGTGCCCGATTCGGCGTGCCTCGGATAGCCGTCGCCGTAGCCGGCGGCGACGATGGCCGCGCGCATCGGCTTGCGGCAGACATAATCGCCGCCGTAGCCGATGCGGTCGCCCTTGTTGAACTCGCGCACGGCGATGACCGGCGCCGTCAGCCGCATCGCCGGCTTCAGGCGGGCGCGGTGGCGCTCGTCGCAGTGCACCGGCGCGGCGCCGTAGAGCGCGATGCCGGCCCGCACCCAGTCGCGGTGCGTTTCCGGCAGCCGCAACGCCGCCGCCGAGTTGGCGAGCGACGCCGGCAGATTGTGTTCGCGGTAGTGCGAGCAGATTTCATCAAACGCCTCGATCTGGCGGCAGTCGGCGACGGCGTCGGCGTCGTCGGCGCAGGCCAGATGCGACATCAGCACCGGCGGCGACGGCAGCCCGCCGATGTCCAGCACCGCCGGCACGATGCGCGCGTGGGCCGACGCCGGAAAACCGAGGCGGTGCATGCCGGTGTCAAACTTGATCCACAACTCAACGCCGCCGCCGGCGTCGCGGCTCCATTCAATTTGGCGCTCGCGGTGCACGACCAGCGCCAGTTCGTGCCCGCGCGCGACGCCGTATTCGCGCGCGTCGCGGCAGCCCTGCAACACCAGTATCCTGTGCGACACCCCGGCGCGGCGCAGCGCCACGCCCTCGCCGACGCAGGCCACCGCAAAACCGTCCGCCGCGCCGAGCGCGCGCGCCGCCGCCGCCAGGCCGTGGCCGTAGGCATCGGCCTTGACGACCGCCATCAGGCGCGCGCCGCCGCACACTTCCCGCAGGTACTCGCAATTGCCGGACAACGCGCCGGCGTCGAGGCTTTTGACGAGCGGCCTGGTCATTGCGGAAGGGGACCGGAACCGGTCAGATTTGCTCGAAGTCGGAGACGACGGCGTCGTTGTAGTCGGGCCAGGACGGCGCGCCGCCGGCGGCCTCTTCCGGGAGATGGCTCTCAAAGCGCGTGTATTTGCCGATGAAGGTCAGCCGCATCTTGAAGGTCGGGCCGTTGCGCTGTTTGACGACCTCGACATCAACGGCGCCGGTGTTGTCGTCCTCGCCCTGCTCGCCGCCGCGGTAGAGCACCGCGATCAGGTCGGCGTCCTGCTCCAGCGCGCCGGACTCGCGCAAGTCCGACATCTGCGGCCTTCTCTCGGGGCGGCTTTCAATGTTGCGGTTCAACTGCGACAGCGCCACCACCGGCAGGTTGACCTCCTTCGCCAGCGCTTTCAGCGAGCGCGAAATCTCGGAAATCTCGACGGCGCGGTTCTCGACGCTGGCGTGCGAACGCATCAATTGCAGGTAATCCACGACCACCAGCGCCAGGTCGCGGTGTTCGCGCCGCAGGCGCCGCACCCGCGCGCGCACCTCGGTCGGCGTCAGGCTCGGGCTGTCGTCCACATAAATCCGCACATCGGAAAAACTGCCGTAGCATTCCGTCAGGCGCGCCCATTCCTCGTCGTTGAGGTTGCCGGTGCGCAGGTGCATCTGATTGATTCTGCCGAGCGACGAATAAAAGCGCGTCGCAATCTGGTGCGCCGGCATCTCCATGCTGAAAATCGCGACCGCGCCGCAGCGCTCCCTGGCGGCGGCGTGCTCGGCGATGTTCAGCGCAAAACTGGTCTTGCCCATGGACGGGCGCCCGGCGATGATGACCAGGTCGCCGGCCTGCAAGCCGTTGGTTTTCTCGTCGAATTCCCGAAAGCCGGTCGCCACGCCGGTGATCAGCCCCGGCGACTTGCTGCGCTGCTCGACCTGTTCATACACTTCCCGCCCCAGCGCTTGCAGCGTGTGGAAGTCCGCCGTCTTGCGCGAGCGGTCGTCGGTGATTCTGAAGATGTTCTGCTCGGCGCGGTCTATCAATTCGGCGCTGTCGCCGTCCATCGAGCGCGCGTCCTCGATGATGCCGGCGGCGACCTTCAGCAACTGGCGGCGCACCGCGTTCTCGTGCACGATGCGCGCGTAGGCGACGATGTTGGCGGCGCTCGGCGTTTCGTTGACGAGGTCGGCCAGATACGACAGCGTGTTGTCGTCGGCGGACGCCGCGCCGTCCTTGCGTTCGCCCTTCAGGCGCTCGGCCACGGTGACCGCGTCGCACGGGCTGCCGCTTTCGGCCAGGCCGCTGACGGCGCGGAACAGCGTGCGGTTGGACTGCGAGTAGAAGTCGTTCTCGGTTACGATGTCGGAGACCTTGTCCCACGCCTCGTTGTCGAGCAGCAGCCCGCCGATGACGGCCTGCTCGGCCTCGATGGAATGCGGTGCGCCCGCCGCCGCGCCCGCGCGCTGCTCCCCGGTCGGTGGCGCGTCCATCGTCAGCTCCGCGCGGATTATTTGCCGACGACTTTCAGCCGCACGACGGCGTTGACATCGGCGTGAAAGTGCAGTTCAACCCGGTAGTCGCCGAGTTCGCGGAACACGCCGTCCGGCAGCCGCACCTCGTGGCGGGCGATTTCAACGCCGGCCTTCGCCACCGCCTCGGCGATCTCGGCGGTGCCGACCGAGCCGAACAGGTTGCCCTCCTCGCTGACCGCGACTTCCAGCACCACCTCGCGCTCGTTGATCTTGTCGGCGCGCTCCTGCGCGGCAGCCTTCTCGCGCTGCGCCTGCTGTTCCAGTTCGGCCTTGCGGCGCTCGACCTTCTCCATGTTCGCGGGCGTCGCGAGTTCGGCCTTGCCGCCGGGAATCAGGCAGTTGCGGGCGTAGCCCGGGCGCGTGCCGACGACATCGCCGATGTCGCCCAGTTTCTCGACCTTTTCCAGCAGTATGATTTTCATGTTCTTCATGTCTTGTTGCGTCTCCTTCAGGCCCCTCAGTCTTTGTTGGCCGGCGCAAACCGGCGGCGCAGGCCGAACAGGCTTTCGACCAAGCCGATTAAAACCACCAGCAGCCACAAACGCGGCTCGATGACGGTGATAACCGCCAGCACCGTGTAAAACGCCGCCAGCGGCAGCCGCCGCTGTTCCAGGCCGGCGAGCAGGCCGTGCACCACGGCCACGCCCTGCAGCAGGAACAGCGGCGCCGCGACGATGGCCAACTGCCTCCAGACCGCGGACTCGGCCTGCGTTGAAACCGCAAAGACCGCGAGGCTGAGTATTGCAATTCCCCCGCCGATTTGCAACGCGGTGAATTCATCGCGAAAACGCCCCGGAGCGTCCAGCAGGGACTGCCACCACCGCCCCAATAGTAACATCAGCGACCAGACCATCACCAGCGACGACAGCGCGATGCCCGTCATCACGGGCACGATGGCCTCAAGCGCCGCCGTCAGGCGCTCGTCGGCGGCCAGCAGCGCGGTGTAATCGCGCAGCGCCTCGCGCCACCAGTCGTCAAGTTCCGGAAACGGCAGCGCCGCCAGCACACCGGCGGCGCCGGCGGCCAGCGCCGCGGTCAGCGGCCACGACAGCGCATGATGGCGCCGCAGTATCCAGGCGAAGCCCGTCAGCGGCAGCCATTGCAGCAGCGAGGTCATGATGATGACCGGCACGCCGGCCTGCCAGCCGCCGGCCAGCAGCGTCAGCGCCGCCAGCACCGCGCAGGCGCCGGCGATGACCGAGCAGGCGCGGCGCCAATCCAGTTTCAGCGCAATCAGCGCGATGCAGCCGCCGCCCAGCAGGCCGACGACCGGCAGCAGCGCGGACAGCAGCGTGAACCCGATGACCGAGACCAGCGCCTGCGGGTAGCCGGAGACGACAAAAGCGGCGATTTTTCTCATGCCCGGCGAGTGGGTGGCCGCGGCGGCGGCGGGGTGCGCGGGAGCGCGGGATTCAGTGGCGGTCGGTGTACGGCAGCAGCGCGAGATAACGCGCGCGCTTGATGGCCGTTGTCAGTTGGCGCTGGAAAACGGCTTTGGTGCCGGTGACGCGGCTCGGAATGATCTTGCCGGTGTCGGTGATGAAGTCTCTCAGCAGCGCGACATCCTTGTAGTCTATCGCGGAAACCCCCGCCTTCGTGAAGCGGCAGTATTTGCGGCCTTTCTGATGGGAGGGCATTTCAGTTCGCGCCTTTGGGGGGTTCTTCGGCTGATTCCGTGGCCGGGGCGGGTGTGGCGGTTGTGGCGGTGGTTGTGTCGGCATTCGCGGCGGTGGCGGACGGTGTTTCGGTGGCGGATTGTGCCGGGGTTGTGTCGCTTTGTGCCGGTGTTCCGGCGGCGGCCTGTGCCGGGGTTGTGTCGCTTTGTGCCGGTGTTGCGGCGGTGGACTGTGCCGGGGTTGTGTCGCTTTGTGCCGGTGTTGCGGCGGTGGACTGTGCCGGGGCGGCGGCCCGCGCCCGGGCCTCGGCGGCGCGCTGTTCTTCCTCGCGGGCGGAGCGCATCAGCGGCGACGGCCCGGTAACCGCGTCGTCACAGCGGATGATCATGTTGCGAACCACCGCGTCGTTGAACTGGAACGAACTCTTGATCTCGCCGACGGTCTCGGATGTGGTCTCGATGTTCATCAGCACATAGTGCGCCTTGTGCACCTTGCTGATCGGATACGCCAGCGGGCGCACGCCGAGGTTTTCCAGCCGGTGCATCGTGCCGCCGCTGGACTGCACCATCGAGCGGTAACGCTCGACCATGCCGCCCACCTGCCCGGTCTGGTCCGGATGCACCAGAAACATGACTTCGTAATGTCGCATTCGTTGATATGGTTGCGCGCGGAGTCTCCCGCGCGGAACCGCGTATTCTATGCGGGGATTGACACGCTGTCAAGAATCCCGCCGATTTGCGCGGTCAAGGCGGCCCGCAGCAGCCGCGTTTGCAGCCAACAACGCAAGCAATGGAAATTGCGCCTCACCCCCGCGCACGGCGGCGTTGTCGACGCTCGAAGAACTTGCGGCGGGCGGCGTCGCCGGGCGGGGCCAGGTCAATCTGGCGTTCCTGCGGGTCAACGCGCATGACGGTCACCTCGGCGACATCGCCCAGCCGCCAGATTTTGCCGCGGCGTCCGCCGACCAGGCGGTGGCGCACCGGGTCGTGCTGGTAGTAATCATCGTCGAGCAGGCGGATGTGCAGCAGGCCCTCGACATGCAGGCCCTCCAACTCGATGAACAAGCCGAACGATGTCACCGCGGTGACCAGGCCGGTGAAGGTCTCGCCGACGCGCTCTTCCAGCGACACGCATTTGTAATAGCGCTCGATGTCGCGCGTCGCGTCGTCGGCGCGCTTCTCGGTGAACGAACAGTTCTCGCCGAAATGCCGCATCGCGCGCGCATCGTAGTCGGCACCGTCGGGCGAATCCAGCGCGCGGTGGATGGCGCGGTGCAGCAGCAAATCGGGGTAGCGGCGTATCGGCGATGTGAAGTGCGCGTAGGATTCAAGCGCGAGGCCGAAGTGCCCGGTGTTGACCGGCGTGTACACGGCGCGCGCCAGCGAACGCAGGATGACGCCGGTGATGACGCGCCGGTGTTCGTGCCCCTCAATCTTGGCCAGCACGCGCGCCATGCCGGCGAGGTCGCCGTCGCCCGCCGAAAACCCGAGGTCGCGCAGAAACAGGTCAAGGCTCTCAAAGGCGTCTTTCTTGAAACCCTGGTGGACGCGGTACAGAAAATGCAGGCGGCGGCGCTCCAGAAAACCGGCGGCGGCGACATTGGCGCAAATCATGAACTCCTCGATCAGGCGGTGGGCGTCGTTGCGAACCAGCGGCGCGATGGCACGCAGGCGCCCGTGTTCGTCAAGCGCCACGCGCGCCTCGGAGGTCTCGAAGTCCAGCGCGTTGCGGCGTTCGCGCGCGCCGCGCAGCGCGCGCCAGGCGGCGTGCGCGGTGCGCAGCATCGCCGCCACCGACGCCGGGCACCCCGGTGGCAGCGCCGCGCCACGCGCGAAAAAGCCGCCGGCCTCGCCGTAGGTCAGGCGCGCGTGCGAATGGATGACGGCCCTGCAGAAGTCGTAGTCAAGCAGTTCGCCGTCGCGCGACAGACGCATCCGGCACACCAGCGCCGCGCGGTCCTCATTCGGGCGCAGCGAACACAGGTCGTCCGACAGCAGCGGCGGCAGCATCGGCACGACGCGCCCGGGGAAATAAACCGAATTGCCGCGTTCGGCGGCCTCGCGGTCCATCGCCGTGCCGGGCTTCACATAACTCGCGACATCGGCGATTGCGACCCACAGCATCGTCGCATCGCCGTCTTTCTCGCAGCACACGGCGTCGTCAAAGTCCTTCGCGTCGCTGCCGTCTATCGTCACAAACGGCATCTTGCGCAAATCGCGCCGACCGGCGCCGGGCTGCGGCACGCGGCGGCGCTTGAACGCCTTGCATTCGCGCAGCACTTCCGGCGGCCATTCGTGCGGAATGTCGCAGGCGCGTATCGTCATGTCCACTTCAAGGTCGGCGGCGCCGCGCCGCCCCAGCACCTGCACCAACGCGCCGCTCAGGTGCGGCGGCTGCGGCGACGGCGGGCGCAGGCGCACGACCACGGCGTCGCCGTCGTCCGGGCGCAGGCCGTCGTCGTCGCTGACCGCAACGCTGCCGAGGTGGCGTTCGCGCAGCGGCACGATGCAGTGGCCGCGCTTTGAGAACAGGCCGACCAGTTCGTGGCGGCGCTCGACGACCTCGACGGCCACCGGCTTCGCCTCGCCGCGCTTCGGGCCGACGCTGCGCAAACGAACCCGGTCGCCCGCGAACAGGCGACGCGACAACCTTTCCGGCAGTTCCACATCATCGCCGCCGGCGCGCAGCGCGAGGCCGCCGTCGCAGCGGACGATGTCGCCGGTCACAAAACGCGGCGCGCGCGCGGCGGCCCAGGCACCGCCGGTGTCGCATTCAATCTCGCCGTCGCGCGCCATCGCCTTCAGCCGCCGCGTGAAAGCGGTGATCTCGTCGTCGCCCTTGAGTTGGAAGTGGCGCAGCAGTTTCTGAAAACGCAGCGGCGCGGCGCTGGCGTCGAGCACCTCGTAAATGGACTGCCTTTCGGGAATGACAACTTTGCTCATGACAGAGGCAAACGGAAGGAGTTGCGGCGCCGCGCGTGACCGCCTGCATTTGACATTCATCCGGCGCGGCTATAAATTCTTTCGTTCGTTACCTGCCATTTTACATGTAAATCCCTGCCGAGGTGGCGGAATTGGTAGACGCGCTGGCTTCAGGTGCCAGTGGGGGCAACCCCGTGGAGGTTCAAGTCCTCTCCTCGGCACCAGCGGGCAACCGGATGGACAAACTGCTGCTTCATTTCGACACCGACGCCGTTCCCGGCACGTTTGACGCCGTCGTCGCCTACGACGGCGGCGCCGACCGCCTCGCGCAGTACGGCGGCGTGTCGGCGGACAACTGCGGCAAACTGACCGAGGGCGCGATCTACACGCGCGCGCCGGCGGACAAGAAAAACACCGCCATCTTCATCAGCGGCGGCGACCTCGACGCCGGCCAGCGACTGCTCGACGCCGTCACCGGCGCCTTCTTCGACCGCTTCCGGGTGTCGGTCATGCTCGACAGCGGCGGCTGCAACACCACCGCCGCCGCCGGCGTCGCGCTGCTGGCGTCGCAATACGACATCGCCGGCAAGACGGCGGCGGTGCTCGCCGGCACCGGCCCCGTCGGCCAGCGCGCCGCGGTCATGCTGGCCGCGAGCGGCGCGCGCCGGGTCGTGCTGACATCGCGCAGCCTCGAACGCGCGGAGCAGGCCTGCGCGCTGATGCAACAGCGCTTCGGCGCGGCGCTCGAGGCGCGCCAATGCCGCGACGCCGCGGAAACGGCGGCGGCGCTGGACGGCGCGCAAATCGCCTTCGGCGCCGGCAAGACCGGCGTGCAACTGCTGGGCCTGCCGCAGTGGCGCGACCTGGCGGCGCTTGAAGCCGTCGTGGATGTCAACACGCGCCCGCCCGCCGGCATTGAAGGCGTCGAGATGACCGACCGCGCGGCCCCGCGCCACGGCAAAATCGCGTTCGGCGGCCTCGGCGTCGGCGCGCTGAAACTGAAACTGCACCGCGCCTGCATCGCCGCCCTGTTCAACACCAACGACCAGGTGCTCGACGCCCCCGCCATCCTCAACCTCGCCCGCTCGCTGGCGGACTGAGACCCGCAACCGGGCCGGGGCGGCCGCCGCCCCGCTGCCTCCGGAAACGCCGTGCTATCATGCGCGGCAGGACGGGAAAATGAACGCCGCAACGGACCAAAACGAGACCCACCACAAGATTGTCATCGGCGATGCCCGATAGTATAAAATACCGGAAATACATCATGTCCACCAACAACCAAGCGGCTATTTCGTTTCCTCCGCCAACCGCGCTCCACCGCCCTCGCTCTCGTAGCCCGAAGAGTCGCTGGTTGAATCATATCCACCAAGGTGATTGCGTTGCCTTAATGGGCAGGATGCCGGCAGAGTCCATCGATTTGAGTTTCTGGTCGCCGCCCTATTTCGTGGGGAAATCTTACGAGAAAGATTTGACCTTCGAGGATTGGCAAGCGCTACTTCGAAACACTATCGGCGCCCACTTTCGCATTCTCAAAAGCGCGGGATTTATGGTGATAAATATCGGCGATATTCTGTGTTTTTCGGACCCCGGCATGCCTTCATTTCAGGCCAATCTTCGCCACGGTAAAAAGCACCGCATCACCCGTGAAGACGTGCTTGCCGCGCGGAAAAAACATCCTGATGCCAACCGTCACCGTCTGGCCTCAATACTGGGTTGCAGCGAACAAACCATCCAGCGCCGATTGGAAAACAACAATGTGCGCGGAGGAAAGCATGGTGCGTCAACCAAAACTCTGCTGGTCGGCGGAATGCTTCAGCAATGGGCGGAAGATGCGGGTTTGTATTTGTATGACCGCCGGATATGGCACAAGGATCCTTGCTGGGCGAACAGCCGATGGCACGGCAATTCCTACCGGTCAGTTGACGAATTCGAATATCTGTTCGTATTCTGGAAGCCCGGCATCGTGGAAGTAGATCGAAAAAGATTGAGTCCGCAAGAATGGGCAATGTGGGGTTCCAGAGGGGTTTGGCATATTCCTTCCGTAACCCGTAATGAACGCCACGAAGCGGAATTCCCGGAAGCACTCGCAGAGCGCGTTGTGCGCTTGTATTCCGATAAGGGAAATGTGGTGCTCGATCCTTTCTGTGGGTCGGGCACAACTGCAGTGATTGCGAAACGCCACAAGAGAAAATACATCGGAATAGAAATTAGCGAAAAATACGTTGGAATGGCGATTAGCCGCGTGTCAAATGCCTCACCCTGACAACGATTGCCATGGACAATGATATTAAAGACATCGACATCTTGAAAATCGAGCAAGTTTGCCAACGCATGGTTGTCCGTGCAATGCGCGATTACGAGGTGAAAGCAAAAGACATCTTTCGCAACGAGGGGGAAGATGCCAAAGAAGTCGCCGAGGATGTCACACGAGAAGCGATGGAAGCGCTCGGGGTTTCCCGGATAGATTACAGACTTTACGGCAAAGTCGATTATAAAAGAGCGGCGTTTGTTTTCCTGCCGGAAAGCGAACAAGGAGTTGCGCTGATGGTTGACTCCAAAGCTGAAAAAGACGGTGACACAGTAACAATCCAGATGTCACAAACTTCCATGGAGGTTCGTCAAAAACGCGGAGGGAAGTCTAAAACGGTGCCCGGTAAACTGGAAAAAACCATAAAAATTAACGGCAAATCTTTGCTGACGGTGACCATTTTCGTGAAGTATGTGTACATCCCTTCCAACGGAAAGGGATTAAATCTTAGAGAAATTGTTGTTGCATGTGTCCCTAATGGGCTATTGCAAGAACGCTACAACCCATCTTCAGAGAAGAAGAGTTTTTGGAGAGCAGGGCGTAATGCCCCTTCTCTCGGCGAAGAGTTTCGTGTCCGGGTCAATCTTAAAACGCTGGCCCAAATCGACGCTTGGCGAGTCACTCGGTGGAGTGTGGAATAAAGTTCGGGGGCTTATATGGGAAAACTAACAAAGGAGTGAATGTCTATTTCCTGCATCGTCATTTTCAATCATCCGCGAATTCAACTCGCAAGTGCATCAAAACAACTGTTGCACTTGCAAGTTGAATCTACATTTATCAATCTTTTCCATGTAATGGTCTTACCAGCTGCCATCTTTTTTCAGGTACGTTTTTCTTTTGTGCTGTTTGTGTTTTTACAAGTCTTCCCTCTTCAATCAACCGGTCAACCATCCTGCTTGTTCTTCGCTTTACCTTCTCTGTCAGCATCTGAAAGTCGTCTAAATCAACCTCGTATATTTCTTTTGCCATTTCTTGTTCGACAGCGAAACCTCCGTCTTCAAGCATGCTTTGAGCCAACCGACAAGATTCATTTAGAAATCCTTTCTCTAAACTTAGCCTGGCAATTATTCTCATCCAGTAAAATTCTGCCCGCGCCTCATCCTTATATTCTTTCATCCTTTCCGCAAATTTTTCGCCTCCCTCTCTCTTATATCTTTCAAACATGTCCTCGCACTTATTTATAGCTTCTTTCCACCTACCTTTCGCCAAATGTTCACGAGCCTCTTTCCATAATTCCATATACTCTTCTCTTTGTTCATCTTCTCGAATACGAGTTTTAATTTCACGCCATAATTTGACTACTGCTTCTCTTTTCATAGGCTTTCCAGTTTCCGTAGAAACGAGGTTGCTTTTGTATTTTTGATTGTCTTCCCCTAGTTTTTCATCCACAGCAAGTGCTCGTTCTATATCTATTTTTGCTTGTTTTATACTTCCCATTTGCCTATTTATCTCTGCCCGCAGGGCATAAAAAACTGCCATTTCTTGCAAGTCAATCGCCTTTGTCAAATCTCTATGTGCCCTCTCCAAGTTTCCGGAAATTGCCCTGATTTGCCCTCGCAGCGCCCAGCCTGACGCATATTTAGGATGTTCTTGAACGACCTTGTTTAGTATTTTTTCTGCTTTATTGTTCTCTCCATTCATAAAGTACTTCTGACCTTCACCAATTAATTTTTCAGCTGTGCTTTGTTGATTAAATACAATCGATCCAACAACAGGAGAAGTTTCTTTATATATTAGCGTCCCGCCTTCAATGCAATATGCTGCCACTTTTTTTATCGCAGGATACTCGCCTACTCTCTCATAATTTACTTTTTGCTTTAGAAGTTTCATTGCCTCCCAATTTCCTTTATTGCCCGGCATTTTTGATTGTGCTTTCCAACTCCAATATACGAATTTTGCCGCTGTATATACTGACTGTTCCGCCCTCTCCCATTTCAAGCTTTCCCCGCCATCGCTCATATAATGTCTTGCAAAAGTTTCCGCTTCTGCTTCCAACTTTTCCCATTGTTCAGTTCGTTCCAACTCGAACCCATTTTGCTCTAATCTCTCATAAAAACCCATCGGATAAAACATGTGCCCAAATGCACCTGGCTTAAATATGCTCACCCCTGCTTGATTTTTGCTTCTACCTGGAACTATGATTACCCTGTTCATCGCCTCTTTCTGTACAGGTGGGATTGTGTAATCTCTATTCGGCTTTTCACTCCAATATTTCACCTTTTTCCAGTTTTTCCCCTCTTTATACATCACCCATCGTGCTCCCTGCTCATCTACATATACCCCATGGCACTTACACTTGAATTCCGGTTTATCAATTATTTGCCCTTCCCTTTCCTCATTACATCTCTTATGCATTGGTTGGTAATTCCAATCTCCAATGAATTCCCTGCTGTTGTCTCGTGTCTTTACATAGTCCTTCGGGATTATGTGATCTTTGGTTGCTTCATTTCTCTTTATATCTTCTCCACAACCACCCGTATGTATTCCGCATTTATAATTGTCCCTCCTTAACAATCTGATAATTCTTTTGTTCATTCTTGACTCCTGTTTTTGGCCTGAGTTCAACCCGCAAGTGCAACTCCACCAGTCGGCATAAAAGGCAAGTTGCGATAACATGCTTGCTTTTCATCCGAAAAAGAGGAGAAGCACCATGCGATATTACACACAACTTGCACAAAAGCAACGATACCGGATTTTGCCCTGATGAAAGCAGGAAATAACCAGACCGATATTGCCTGCATTGTCGGCGTGCACAAATCCACAATCAGCCAGGAGTTTCGATGCAGCCTCATCAAGCCAACTGTTGCACTTGCGAGTTGAATCTGCGAATCTTCAATCAGAAGCGAGATGCAGCGGCTGGGTTGGCGCGAAGAAAAGCGGTGACAGAAACCCGCCCCGGCGCACAACGCCGGGGGCGCCGGATGCGAAGACCGGACAAACGACGAGGATGTTGTCAGCGCCCGCCGAGGGTGCGTTTGTAGAGGCGGTTGCGGGGCAGGCCGCTGAGTTCGGCGACGACGCCGGCGGCGGCGCCGGGCGGCAGGTGGCGCGACAGTTCGCGCAGCAGGTCTTCGGCGGACAGCGTGATTTCGTCGTCCGGCGCGGCGCCACCCTCGACCAGCAGCACGAACTCGCCGCGCCCCCGCGCGGTGTCGCCGTCCAGCCACCGCCGCACATCGGCCAGACGACCGCGGACGACGGCCTCGTGCACCTTTGTCATCTCCTTCGCAAGACAGACGGTGCGCTCCGCGCCGAACACGGCGGCGAGGTCGTCCAGCATCGGCGCGAGACGGTGCGGCGCCTCGAAGAAAACCATCGTGCGCCGCTCGCGGCGCAACTCGCGCAGGCGCGCCGCGCGCGCCGCCGCGGTGGCCGGCAGGAAACCCTCAAACACAAACCGGTCGGCGTCGAGGCCGGCGCACGACAGCGCCGCCGACGCCGCGCCGGCGCCGGGCAGCGGCGACACGCGCACGCCGCGCTCGTGGGCCGCGGCCACCAGACGGCGTCCGGCGTCGCGTATCAGCGGCGTGCCGGCGTCGCTCAGCAGCGCGAGGTTGTCGCCGCGCAGCAGTTGCGCGACGAGCGCGCCGCTTTTGCCGGCCTCGTTGTGGCGGTGCAGACTGACGGCGGGCGCGGTGATGCCGTAACGCCGCAGCAGCACCGAACTGGTGCGCGTGTCCTCGCACAGGATGCGGTCCACACCGCGCAGGACTTCCACCGCCCTGAAAGTGAAGTCGCCGAGGTTGCCGATGGGCGTGGCAACCACATACAAAGTGCCCGTGATGTTTTCTTTCTCCGTCATGCCCCGACTCGCCGCGTTTCGCCGCGCCATGCGCCATTATAGTAAGATACCGGCGGCAACCGCCCCTTGATGCCGCCCCGATGCAGATTCTCCCCCAAACAATGACACGCCAGACGACAACACGCCCGCCGCGGCGCGGCCCGCGCCTGCGCCGTCTTCTCGCGCCGGCGTGGCCGGCCATCGCCGCCGTTGCCGTCGCCGGCTGCGCCGCCCTTGATGTGCAACTGAACCCGCTGCAACAGTTCTGGATGAACAGCGCCTACGAGAAGGCGGCGGAACTGAGCGCCGAGGGGCGCTACGCGCAGGCGGCGGAGACATTGTGGGACACCGCCGACGACCTGCCCTCGCCGCACCGCGAGCGCATGCAGATCAAAAGCGTGCGCGCGCTGATCAACGGGCAATACCTGCTGAACGCGCACCAGCGCCTCGCCGAAATCCGCGAGACCGGGCTGAAACCGTCCGAACTGCTGGAAAAACGCATCCTCGAGGCGGCCTTCCACCGGCAGACCGAGCAGCCCGCGAAAGTGCTGTCGCTGCTGTCGGAGGAACTGATCAGCGGCGGCGGCGCGGCGCTGAAGAGCGAGGCGCTTGACCTGCTGGCGGGCGCGCTGTTTGACGCCGGGCGCTACGCCGACAGCGTCGCCGTGCGCGTGCGCCGCGAAAGTCTGCTCGACGGCGAGGCCGCCGCCGACAACGCGATGCAACTGTGGGAGGCGCTGGTGCTCGCCGGCGGCGACGAGGTCGAGGAACAACTGGCCGGCAGCGACGACCGCAAACTGCGGGCGTGGCTTGAGCTGCACGCGCTGGTGGCGCCGCCCGGCATTGACCGCCCGGCGCTCGAAAGGGCCTACGCCGACTGGCGCCGCAAAAACAACTTCCTGGTCGTGCCCGACGCCGTCCGCGAGCAACTGCAAGCGCGCTGGAACTACCTTGATTTCCGCCCGCGCAACATCTCGCTGCTGCTGCCGCTGACCGGGCGCTACGCCCGCATCGGCAAGGCCATCCGCCGGGGTTTTCTCGACGCCCACGAGGCCGGCGGCGGCGGCCTTGATGTGCGCTTCCACAACACCGACCAGGAACGCGGCGCGACCGAACTCTACCGCGAGGCGATTGAACAGGGCGCCGAACTCGTCATCGGCCCGCTGCTGAAAGAGGCGGTGGACGAATTGCTCGGCGCCGCCAACCTCGGGGTGCCGCTGATTACGCTGAATTACCGCAGAGACCGGCGGTTGCAGCCGCAGGGCGAGTGGTTCCAGTTCGGCCTGCTGCCCGAGGACGACGCCGCGCAGGTGGCCGAGAAACTGCTCCAGAAAGACCACCGCCACATCCTCGCGCTGACCTCCGACGACGACTGGGGCGGGCGCCTCTACCGGCAATTCGCCGAACGCTACACCGAACTCGGCGGGCGCATCCAGGAGGCGCGGCGCTACAACATCAACATCCTTGATTACGCCAACACCGTGCAGGCGGCGCTGCAACTTGATGAAAGCCGCGCGCGCGGCGCCGCCGTCCAGCGCACGCTCGACGCCAAAGTCAATTTCACGCCGCGCATACGCGACGACATCAGCGCCGCGGTGCTGTTCGCAAACCACGAAAAGGCGGCGCTGATCTACCCGCTGCTGAAATACTATTACGCCGACGAACTGCCGGTGTACGCGACCTCGCATGTCTATGCGCCGGACCGCGAGAAAATCCTGCGCGAACTCGACGGCCTCATCTACTGCGACATCCCGTTCATGCTCGACGCCGACGCCGAGATACCGGACGAACACCCGCGCCTGTTCGCGCTCGGCGCCGACGCCTACCGCCTGGCCTGGTCCATCCGCCGGGTTGCCGGCGGCAACGCCAAAATCAGGGGCGCCACCGGCCTCATCTCGCTTGGCCGCGACCGCCGCCTCTACCGCCAACTGTCGTGGGCGCGCTTCGCCCGCGGCAAGCCGGTGCCGCTCGGCGAAGGCTGGTGACCGGCACTGTCGGCGGCGACCGCCGCGCCGCCGGGCGCGCGGCGGAAGACGCCGCGCTTGAGCACCTGCGCCGCAACGGCCTGAAACTGATCAAGCGCAACTACCTGTCGCGCTGCGGCGAGATTGACCTGATCATGCGCGACGGCGCCACGCTGGTCTTCATTGAAGTGCGCTACCGCGCGCGCAAAAGCCACGGCAACGCCGCCGAGACGGTGGACGGCCGCAAGCGCGCGAAACTGATCGCCACGGCGCAATCCTACCTGCAGCGCAGCCGCTGGCGCCACGCCTGCCGTTTTGATGTCGTCGCGCTGTCGGCGGACAGCGTGGACTGGATACGCGACGCCTTTCGCGGCGACTGAGACGCGCGCATACGCTATAATCAGCGCCGTGACAACGCCCGCGACCACGCCCGCTCCCCCCGCCGCCGACGCCGCCGCGCAAAACGACGCCGCGGCGGGCCGCGAGCGCGTGCGCGCGCTGTTCAACGCCAGCATCGAGGCCAAGCGCGAGGCGCTCGGCGCCGTCGAGGGCGCGATTGCCGAAGCCGCCGCGCTGATCGCGCAAAGCCTCGCCGACGGCGGCAAAATCCTCAGTTGCGGCAACGGCGGCTCCGCCGCCGACGCCCAGCATTTCGCCGCCGAGATGGTCAACCGCTTCGAGACCGAGCGCCCGGCGCTGGCCGCCGTCGCGCTGACAACCGACTCGTCCATCCTGACATCGGTCGCCAACGACGACGATTACTCAAGAATCTTCGCGCGCCAGGTCGAGGCGCTTGGCCGCGCCGGCGATGTGCTGCTGGCCATCAGCACCAGCGGCCAGTCGGGCAATGTCAACGCGGCCATCGCCTGCGCCCACGACCGCGGCCTGCGCGTCGTCGCGCTCGGCGGCAGGGACGGCGGCGCCATGGCGCAGGCGCTGAAAGACGGCGACATCGAGATTCGCGTGCCCGCCGCCTCGACCGCCAGAATCCAGGAAGTTCACCTGCTGACGCTGCACTGCCTGTGCGACCTGACCGACCGCCTGCTGGCCGGCGCGGCGCGCTGACGCGCGGCGCCGCGACCGCCGCCTGAAACATTGGCGCTGACCGCCGACTTCATCGAACGACTGCGACACGCCTGCGCGCCGCCGCGCGTGCTGACCGAAGCCGCCGAATGCTGGCCCTACGGCTACGACAACAGCCGCCTGCACGCGCCGCCCGGCGCCGTCGTCTTCCCCGAAAGCCATGACGAGACCGCCGCCGTCGTGCGCGCCTGCCGCGAACACCGCGTCGCGCTGACGCCGCGCGGACGCGGCACCGGCACCACCGGCGCCGCGGTGCCGCTGCGCGGCGGCGTCGTCGTCTCGTTCGAGCGCATGGACCGCATCCTTGAAATGGACGCCGCCAACCGCGCGCTGCGCGTGCAGCCGGGCGCCACCAACCGCGCGGTGCAGGAACACTGCGCCGGCGCCGGTCTGTTCTGGCCGCCGGATCCGGGCAGCGCCGACTACTGCACCGTCGGCGGCAACCTCGCGTGCAACGCCGCCGGCCCGCGCGCCGTCAAGTACGGCACGCCGCGCGAGAACACGCTGCGACTGAAGGCGGTGACCGGCGCAGGCGAAACGCTGCAAACCGGCGCGCTGACCAGCAAGAGCGTCGTCGGCCTCGACCTGACGCGGCTGCTGATTGGCTCGGAGGGGACGCTCGCGGTCATCACCGAGGCCGTCCTGAAACTGACGGTGCTGCCGCCGCGCAGGCGCACGATGCGCGCGCTCTACGACTCGGCGGAAGCCGCCGGCGAGGCGGTGTGCGCGATGATGTCGCAGCCGGCGGCGCCGTGCGCGCTTGAATTGATGGACGCCATCTGCCTCGACCTGCTGCGCGCGCACCGCGGCTGGGCGGCGCACCCGAAGGCGCGGGCGCTGCTGATGATCGAGGCCGACGGCGGCGACGACGCCGTGCGCGAGGCTGCGGCGGCGCTGCGCGGGGCCGCCCGCAACGGCGGCCTGATTGCGTTTGAGGAGGCGGCGACCGACGACGAAAGCGCGCGCCTGTGGCACGCGCGCAAGACGCTGTCGCCGGTGCTGAGAAATTTCAGGCCGTGCAAGATCAACGAGGATGTCGTCGTGCCGGTGGCGCGCATCGCCGACCTGCTGCGCCGCCTGCAAGAGATCGGCGGGCGCCACGCCGTCGCCATCGCCGCCTTCGGACACGCCGGCAACGGCAACCTGCATGTCAACATCCTGCACCACCCGTCCGAGGCGCGCGCCGCCGAAGACGCGCTGGCCGAAGTGTTCTCGACCGTCGTCGGCATGAACGGCTCGATTTCCGGCGAACACGGCATCGGCCTCGGCAAGCGCGATTTCGTTTCCCTTGAAGTGGATGCGGCGACGCTTGAAGTCATGCGCCGCGTGCGCGACGCGCTCGACCCCGACGACATCCTGAACAGCGGCAAGGCGCTGCCGCCGCGCTGAGTGTTCGCGCCGCGCGCCGGTTAGACGCCGCCGCGCTTCGGTTCAAACGCCGCCGCGCGCCGCTTCAGGCGCCGCCGACACTGAAGACGCGGTGTTCAAGGCACGGGAAACTGCGCCGCAGTTGGCGCTGGCGGTCGAAGTCCACCTCGGCCACCGCGACGCCCTCGCCGCCGGAGACGCCGGTGCGGACGACGCCCCAGCAGTCCACAATGCAACTG
Organism: Gammaproteobacteria bacterium; assembly: GCA_028817225.1. Taxonomy (NCBI): domain Bacteria; kingdom Pseudomonadati; phylum Pseudomonadota; class Gammaproteobacteria; species Gammaproteobacteria bacterium. Next base: position 17,925 of record JAPPQC010000030.1, read on the forward strand.
TGACCGTAGGTGCTCTTGCCGTTGGCGTGGCGCCCGGTCTGGTTGGCGGCGATGACGCAAACCTGGTTTTCTATCGCGCGCGCGCGCACCAGCGGATCCCAGTGCGCGGCGCCGGTCGCCGCGGTGAACGCCGACGGCATGGCGATGATGTCGGCGCCCATTTCGGTCAGCAGCCGGAACATCTCCGGGAAACGCAGGTCATAGCACACCGCAAGGCCGACGCGCCCGAACGGCGTGTCGGCGACGACGGCGTCGGCGCCCGGCTCGAAGGTGCCGGATTCGCGGTAACTCTGGCCGTCTTCCGGCAGATCCACATCAAACAGGTGTATCTTGCGGTAGGCGGCGACGGCGCCGCCGCCGGCGTCCACCAGCGGCGACAGCGCCCAGGCGCGGTCGCGGTCGGGCGATTCCACCGGCAGCGTGCCGCCGACCAGCCACACGCCGTGGCGCGCCGCCTGCTCCGACAGAAAATCCCGGATGGGGCCGCCGTCGGCGGCCTCGCGCACGCCGAGTTGGTCGCGCTGGCGCTCGCCGATAAACGCGAACATCTCCGGCAGCACAACCAGCGCCGCGCCCCGCGCCGCAGCCTCGGCGACGAGGCCGGCGGCGCGCTTCAGGTTGTCACGCAAGTCCGCCGACGAGGTCATCTGGATTGCGGCGCACGACAGCGTGCCACCGGCCCTTGTTTCGGCCCTCGTTTCAGTGCTCGTTTCAGTGCTCGTTTCGGTGTTCGTTTCCATCACAATGGCATGATAGCCCATTCCGGCGCCGCCGGCGCGGGCGCGGGAACAGGAACCGGCATGCGCGCCGGCGGCGTCATTCGCACCAGTCGGCGAGGCAGTCCGAGAATCTCTTCCACAACGGCCCCGGTTCGCCGGCGCCGACCCGGTTTCCGTCCAGCGTCGTCACCGGCACGATGCCGCGCGTTGAACTGGTCAGCCAGATTTCGTCGGCGGCGGCCAGTTCGGCGGCGGTGACGGTGCGCTGCTCGCAGCCGACGCCGCACACCGCCGCCATCTCGATGACGACGCCGCGCGTGATGCCGCTCAGCAGTTGCGGCCCTTCGGGCGGCGTCGCCAGCACGCCGGCGGCGGCGATGAACACATTGCTGGCGGCGCCTTCGGTGACGCAGCCGTCGCGCAGCAGAATCGCCTCCGATGCGCGGTAATCGCGCGCGCGGCGGCGCAGCAGCACATTCGGCAGCAGGCTGACCGACTTGATGTCGCAGCGACTCCAGCGCGTGTCGTCGGCGCTGATGGCGGCGACGCCGGCGGCGGCGTCATTCGGCGGCGGCGGCATCGTCATCGCAAACACCGTCGGCGCGGCGGCGGCGGCGATGACATGCTCCCTCGGCGCGACGCCGCGCGTGACCTGCAGATAAACGACGAGACTGGACAGGCCCGAACGCTCAATCAGCCCGTCCAGCACCTCGCGCCAGCGTTCGGGCGGATACGGGTCTTTTATTTCGGCGCGCTCAAGGCTGCGGGCGAGGCGGTTCATGTGCGCCTGGTAGCGGAACGGGCGGCGGCGCCAGACCGGCATCACCTCATAGACGCCGTCGCCGAACAGAAAGCCGCGGTCGAGCGGGCTGATGCAGCAGTCTTCGAGTTCGAGAAAACGACCGTCGTGGTAGGCGGTCATTCAAACAGCCGCATAAAGCCGTCGCTCAGGCGCCTGAAAAAGCCCCCTTCGGGCACCATTTCCAGCGCCGCCAGCGGCTCCTCCCGGAGCAGGCGGTCGGAGAAAAACGCCCGCGCCGCGCCCAGCGTCTGGTGGCGTCCGACCGGCGCGCTGACATCCTCGCGCACCGACAGTTCGGTGCGAACCTTGCCGCCGCTGACTTTCGGGTAGGTCACATAGAAGTCGTTCATCAGGCCGAGGTCGGCGTACTGGCGAAGCCCGCCCCAGACGCGCACCTGCGTCAGCGCCTGCGCCGACTCGAACAGGCGCGAGGTGCGGTAGAAACGAAAGCCGTAGCGCAGCAGTTCGGTGGTCTGCTGAAAGCGTTTGGCGTCGCCGGCGCTGCCGAGCACGACCGACACCAGGCGCATGTCGCCCTGCTTCGCCGACGCCGCAAGGCAATAGCCCGCGTCTTCGGTGTGGCCGGTCTTGAGGCCGTCCACGCCGAGGTCGCGCGCCTGCCACAGCAGTTTGTTGCGGTTGTGCTGGGTGATGCCGCCGTAGGTGAATTCGCGCTGCGCGTAGAGGCGGTAATGGTCGGGAAAATCGCGGATCATCGCGCGCGACAGCGTGGCGACATCAAGGGCGGTCATGTAATGGCCCTCTTCCGGCAGGCCGCTGACATTCCTGAAATTTGAACCCGAAAGTTTCAGCAGGTCGGCGGTCTCGTTCATCATGCCGACAAACGCCTCCTCGGTGCCGGCGATGTGCTCGGCCAGCGCGATGCTGGCGTCGTTGCCGGACTGCACGACCATGCCGGCCACCAGGTCGCGCAGCGCCACCTCCTTGCCGACCTCGACAAACATCCTTGAACCGCCGGTGCGCCACGCCTTCTCGCTGATTCGGACGCGGTCGTCCATCGCCACCAGTTGGTCGGCCAGCGCGCGGTACACGACATAGGCCGTCATCAGTTTGGTGATGCTGGCCGGCTCAAACGGCTCGCCGGCGTCTTTCTCGGCGAGAATCGCGCCGCTGTGGTAGTCCATCAGCAGGTAACTCTTGACCGGAAAGTCCGGCGCGCGCGGCGCCCAGTCGCCCGCCGCCGCAGCCGCCGCGCTCCACAGCAGCAGCGCGACGCCGCAACACCACGCCCAATGCCGTTTCATCGCGGCAGCACGATGTAGTTGTGGAAACCGCCGGTCTTCAGCAGTTTCTCGACGACCACCAGTTCCGGCGACGCATAAGGCCCGAGCCGCACGCGATAGACCGGGCGCGACGCGAAAGGCTGCGTCTTGTCCACGAACGGCTTGAGGTTGTGGCGCCGGATGAGGCTTGCGACCCTCGCCGCCCGGTGGCGGCTGGAATACGAGCCGACCTGAATGAAGGCGCCGGAGCGCACCGGCGTTTTCAGCACCTCGACCACGACCGGCACGACGCCGTCGTTCACCATGTCAATCCGGCGCGCGGCGGCGTAGGACAAATCAATAATCCGCTCCTTGCGAAAAGGCCCGCGGTCGTTGACGCGGACGACGACGCTTTTCCTGTTCTTCAGGTTGGTCACCTTCACATAGGACGGCAGCGGCAGCGTCCTGTGCGCCGCCGTCAGTTTGTTCATGTCGAAAATCTCCTGGCTGGAGGTCGGGCGCCCGTTGAAACGCCCGCCGTACCACGACGCCTCGCCGCTCTCGCGGTGGCCGACCGGGCGCGGGCGCACCCAGTAGCGCCGGCCCTTGACGACATATGAACTGAGCGCGTCGCCCGGCCCGGCGTCGGCGGGCGCGGGAATGCCGCGCGCGCGTTTGGCGCGACCGGCGCGCGGTTTCTCGATCAGGTCGTCGGGCACGGCGAGCGGCTGCGGCTGGCGCACGCCGCCGCAGCCGCCCAGCAGCGACACCGCGACCACGGCGGCGACCGCCATCGCCGCCGCGCGCGCGGACGCGCGCGCGACCGGGACCGGGTTTGCTGTGGCTGCGTTTCGCATGAAAATTCGTTGGCTACTGTTCAGCGGGCCGGTACGCGCCGTGAATCATCTGCGCCAATTGATGGACGGCCAGCGCGTAGCGGCGGCTCGTATTATAGCGCGTGAGCACGAAAAAGTTCTGGTAGCCGACCCAGGTCTTGCGGCGCCCGTCCTCGTGCTGGAAATCAAACAGCGAGAACTTCTCCTCGCGCGGCATGAAGCCGCCCATGCGGATGCCGCGCACATCAAGGTCGGAGGCCGAAAGCCACGGCTGCATCTTGCGGTTCAGCAGCGGTTCGTAGTCGCCCTCGGGCGCCGCCACATATTCGCCGAGCGGCGCGCGACCGCGCCAGCCGTGGCGCACCAGAAAATTGGCGACGCTGCCGATGGCGTCCGCCGGGCTGTCCCACAAATCGCGCGCGCCGTCGCCGTCGAAGTCCACCGCATAGGCGCGGTAACTGCTCGGGATGAACTGACCGAGGCCCATGGCGCCGGCGTACGAACCGCGCACTTCGGCGCAATCCATCTTCTCCTCGCGGCACAGCAGCAGAAATTCGGTCAATTCGCGCAGGAAAAAGCGCGAACGGCGCGGGTAATCAAAGCCCAGCGTCACCAGCGTGTCGAACACCGGAAAGCCCCCGGTGATGCGCCCGTAGTAGGTCTCGACGCCGATGATCGCGAGGATAATCTCCGCCGGCACGCCGAAGCGCCGCGATGCCCGCTCCAGCGTCTCGCGGTGCTCGCGCCAGTAGCGCGTGCCGGCGCGCACCCGTTTGCGGGTCAGGAAGATGTCGCGGTAGGCGTGCCACGGCTTCGCCTCCGCCGGGCGGTCCATCGCCTCGATGGCGTCTTCGCGTTTCTCGACATCGCGGAACAGTTGCTCAAGCGCGTCGCGCTCGAACGAATAACGCGAGACCAGTTCGCCGATGTAGAGCTGCACCCGTTCGCGCTCGTGGTACGGCTGCGCCGCCGCCGGCGCGGCCAAGGCCGACACCGCGGCAAGCGCCGCGAACGCCGCGGCGCGGGTTGCGGTGGTGATGAAACTTCTCATCCGGAATTCAATGTCACTGGGGCACGGGGGGCACAGGGGCACGGGAAGGGGGCAAATTGACAGGTTGCCCGGCGCTTGTCAACCGCCCTACACAATCCCCCTTCTCATCATCGGGCGGTAGGTGGAAATCGCCATCAGGATGCCGAACGAGGCCAGCAGCGTCGCCGCCGAGGTGCCGCCGTAACTCAGCAGCGGCAGCGGCACGCCGACGACCGGCAGCAGGCCGCTGACCATCGCCAGGTTGACCAGCACATAGACCGCGAACGAGAAAGTCAAACTGCCGGCCAGCAGGCGGCTGAACTGGTCCGCCGCCGACACCGCGATCATCATACCGCGCACGACGATGCCGAGATAAACCGCGAGCAGCACGCAAACGCCCATGAAGCCGAATTCCTCGGCGAACACCGCGAACACGAAGTCGGTCGAGCGCTCCGGCACGAAGCCGAGATGCCCCTGGGTGCCGTTCATCCAGCCCTTGCCCCAGAGGCCGCCGCCGCCGATCGCTATCTTCGACTGGATGATGTGGTAGCCGGCGCCCAGCGGGTCGCTTTGCGGGTCGAGAAACACCAGCACGCGCTGGCGCTGGTATTCGCGCAGCGCGTTCCATATAAAAGGCGCCGCGCCCAGCGCGCCGGCCAGTATCAGCACAATCCAGCGGTAGTGCAGGCCGGCCAGGAAGATGACGAACAGCCCGGAAACCGCGACCAGAAAGGCGGTGCCGAGGTCCGGCTGCAACAGAATCAGCGCCGCCGGCAGCGCCAGCAGCACAAACGCAATCGCCGTCCTTGAAAAACCGGGGCGGGCGGCGACGCTGCCGGCCAGCAGCGCGCACAACAGCATCGGCGTCGCGATTTTCAGCAGTTCCGACGGCTGGAAACGCACCAGCCGGATGTCGAGCCAGCGCTGCGCGCCCTTGATGACCTCGCCGGCGAAAAGCACCAGCAGCAACAGCACGAGGCCGCCTGCGTACAGCGCCGGCACCCAGCGGCGCCAGGCGTGCACCGGCACCGTCGCCAACGCGAACATCAGCGCGAAGCCGATCAGCAGCCGAACCAGTTGGCGCTCGATTAGTTCGGCGTCGCCGCCCGCCGAACTGACCAGCGTCATCACGCCGATGAGCGCCAGCGCCAGCAGCAGAAACAGCAGCGGGTAGTCCACCCGCACCAGGCGGAGCAGCCGCGCAAGATGGTATGCGCGCGCCATCAGCCGGAAGCGTGCAGCGAGAATTGCGCGCGCAGCAGGCCGAAATACACATCGAGCAGCCTGCGCGCAATCGGCGCCGCGGTGCGGGCGCCGCTGCCGCCGTGCTCGACGACGACGGCGACGGCGATTTCCGGGTTGTCAATCGGCGCGAAGGCAATGAACATCGCGTGGTCTTCCAGTTCGCTGCCGGGTTCGTGCTCCTCTTTCTCGGCGAGGCCGTAGCGGACATCCTCCTTGATCTCCCTGACCTGCACGGTGCCGGTCTTGCCGGCGGCGACATAGTCCATGCCGCGGCTGATGCGGTAGGCGGTGCCGTTGGGGCTGTGGATGACCGCATTCATCGCGTCAATCACATAGTCCCAGTGTTCGGGCGGGCTGGCGATGACGCGCTTGCGCTCGGCCACCGGCAGCGGCTTCCACAGGCCGGTGTCGGACTGGCGCACCGCCTTGACCAACCTCGGCACGACGCGCTCGCCGCGGTTCGCCAGCGTCGCCGCCATCGCCGCCATCTGCAGCGGCGTCGCCAGCATGTAGCCCTGGCCGATGCCGGCGATGATCGTCTCCGCCGGGAACCACGACTGCCCCAGTGCCTCGCGCTTCCACTGCGGCGACGGCACGATGCCGGCCAACTCGGCGGTGGTGTCCACGCCGGTCGGGCTGCCGAGGCCGAAGTCCTCGAGAAACAGCGCCAGCCGGTTGATGCCGAGGCGGTGCGCGGTGTCATAGAAGAACACATCGCACGACTGGACGATGGCTGTGTTCATGTTGATCCAGCCGTGCCCCTCCTCGCGCCAGTCGTGGTAGCGGCGCGAGTAGCCGGGCAACTGGTAATACGGGCCGGCGAATATCTTGCGCTGCATGTCGCCGACGCGGTTGTGCAGCGCGGCCAGCGCCACCATCGGCTTGATGATCGAGCCGGGCGGGTACTGCCCCGACACCGCGCGGTTGAAGAACGGCTTGTCGGGGCTGTTCAGCAGGTGGCGGTAGCGCTCGCGCGAAAAACTGCCGGAGAACAGGTTCGGGTCGAAGGACGGCTTGCTGACCAGCGTCAGCACATCGCCGCTGCGCGGGTCGAGGGCGACGACGGCGCCGTCGTAGTCGCCGAGCGCCGAATACGCCTGCTCCTGCAGCGCCGTGTCGATTGTCAGCATCACATCGCTGCCCGGGCGCGGCTTGCTGCCGCCGATGGTGCGAATCAGGTGGCCGCCGGCGTTGACCTCGACGCGGCGAAACCCGGGCAGGCCGTGGAGTTCGCGCTCGTAGTGGTTCTCGATGCCGGTCTTGCCGACATGGCGGGCGCCGCGGTAGCGGCGCTGGTCGAGGGCCGCCAGGTCGTCGCGGCTGATGGCGCCGACATAGCCGATGGCGTGCGCGAACAACTCGTCGTAGGGGTAGTGGCGCACGAGGCGCCCGACGACATCGGCGCCGCGCAGGTGGTGGCGTAGCACCGCGAAACGCGCGACTTCCTCCTCGCTCAGGCGCGTGCGCAACTCGATGCTGCGCGTGAAGCCGCCGGCGCGCAGCATCTTGCGAAAGCGCCGCAGGTCGTCTTCGCCGACCTCGACGACAGCGCGCACCTGGCGCAGCAGCGCATCCATGTCGGCGACCAGCGACGGCGTGATCTCAAGGCTGTACACCGTGCGGTTGTCGGCCAGCAGCAGCCCGCTGCGGTCGTAAATCAGGCCGCGCGGCGGCGGCGACGGAATCAGGCTGAGCCGGTTTTCGTCCGACAGCGTGCGGTAGTGGCCGTGTTCGGTCACCTGCAGCGTGAACAGGTGAAACGCCAGCGCCGCCACCAGCGCCAGCATCACCAGCGCGGCGACCCGCGTGCGCTTCAGAAACAGCAACTGGCGCGCGCGTTCGCTCACGCCGGGGCGCCCTCCTCCGCGGCGCCGGTGCAGCGCCGCACGCTGTCGAGAATCTCGGCGCGGGTCTTGTCGGCGCCGAGCCAGCCCTCAACCTTGACCCACTTGCCCGGCTCGAGTTTCTTGTAGTGCTCGAAGAAATGCACCATCTGGTCCACCAGGTTGGCGGGCAGTTGCGCGACGGTCTCAACCTCGTCGTAGCCGCCGTTCATGCCGCGCACCGGAAGTGCTACGATTTTCAGGTCGCGGCCCGATTCGTCGCTCATGTCGAGCGCATCAATCGGGCGGCACGGCAGCACGCAGCCGACCGCGACCGGCACCGGCGTGACGACGAGGACATCCAGCGGGTCGCCGTCTTCCGACAGCGTGTTCGGCACAAAGCCGTAGTTCGCCGGATAGTACATCGGCACATTGATGAAACGGTCCACCAGCACCGCGCCGCTTTTCTTGTCCACCTCGTACTTGACGGGCGCGGCGTGCGCCGGAATCTCGATGACGACATTCAGGACATCGGGAACCGGGTCACCGGGCGGCAGTCGGTCCAGGTGCACGCCGTCACTCCTCGGCGCCGCCGACGGCGTCGTCCACCATCTTCTGCAACTCGCCGCTGGCGGCCAGTTCCAGCGTGATGTCGCAGCCGCCGACCAGTTCGCCGTTGATGTACACCTGCGGAAAGGTCGGCCAGTCGGCGTAACCCGGCAGACTCTCGAAAATCTCGTGGTCGAGCAGCACATTGACATAGACGAACTTGTGCCCGCACTGCTTCAGCGCCTCCGCCGCGCGGCTCGAAAACCCGCACTGCGGCAACTGCGGCGTCCCTTTCATGTAGATGACAACCGGATTGCCCTCCACCTGCCTTTTGATGCGCTCCATGACATCCATTTCAGCCTCCTTTGTTCTCTCGGCAAATAAAGAATAATTTACCACAACGGCAAGCCGAGGGGCAATTCCAGGCAAGTCCGCGGCATTGGGCGCCGCCGCCGGCGCGTTCGGCCCCGTTGCGCTGATGATGCCCGGCGTTCTCGCCTCACCGCTACTGTCGGCATCACCACTGCGTTGCCGCCGCATACCCTGACCTTCGCGCAGGCGCAGTTTGGCGCGCAAAGAGAGCCTATTCCAGGTCGAAAGCATACCGGGAAAGGTCGCTTCTTTGGCCACCCTGCAATCTGAGTTCAAAGTTTCCTTCAGCAACAAATATTCGCACATGCCACCGGAGAATCTGGTTTGTGTCTTTGTCATATGCTGGATTCAGTTTTTCCTTGATTTCACTGAATTCCTTGATAGAAAGCGCAATCGCCCCGGTTTGCCCCTCCATCCCAAAAAGAAGATAGCCCTTGTCCGCATTCTGAAGAAAGTCAACAACCTTCTTTCTAGGACCAAACCAAAAAAATTGGTTTCCTTTTTCTTCGTACAATTTTGAGATGTAACAGCCAACACAAATTGTTTTCGACTCATTGTAAAATGTCGCTTCACTCCTTTTAAGCAATGTCACATTCTCCCTGTCCTGGAAAGCAATGAGAACTTTTTCTCTCAACCCGGGTGTTTTTTCTCTTTTCTCTTCAGCCTTAACGTCTTTCCCTGTCTCTCGCCGGATAGTTTTCGGTTTTGTAAACGCCTTAATCTCGACTATCGGAAATATCTGGCATGCCTTTTCCAGGAAATTTCTTGTGTCAGCCTCGTCTGCCTTTGAAATGTGCGGCTTATTTGATTGGTTGTCATTGTCAAGATCGCATCGGTTGATTTCCTCCGCTTTTTCTATCAGATACGACTCCATCCATTTGAAAGGATTCGCCATAATTAATGCCTCCCTTGAAATTAATCGTTGCATTTTACCACACTACGTCTCTCCATCCCCGCTTGGGTCGCCTGTCACCATCAGTCTGCCACACTCAGAATATCGCCGGCGACAGGCGTCTGCGTTGTCATCGCGTTTCAGCAGCGAGGGCGCAGTGCAACACCATCCACCGAATGACCCTCATTTTTTCAGAAGCAGCAAAACAAGCCCGATGATTTTCTCCTTTTCTTTCGGGTCGGATTCGGCAATCAGCAGGGTCAGCGCGGTCAGGGTTTGTGCGGTTATTTTTTCCTGAAAGCGCAGTTTCGCTTTTTGCAGAAACCAGACAAAGGCAAACGCCCCGGCGCGCTTGTTGCCGTCGTTGAACGGGTGATTTTTGACGGTGAAGTAGAGCAAATGGGCGGCTTTTTCCTCTATGCTCGGATACGCTTCTTTGCCGAAGGCGGATTGAAAGACATTGCCCAGGATTGCGTTCAGACTTTCCCCGCTTTTTTCCTGCGCGAACAGTTCGGTGGCTTCGCCTTTTCTCATCAGTTCCGCCTTGAAAGCGGCGATGTCGGCATACAGGTCCCGCGCCTGCACTGTGAGCGTCTTTCTGGTCAGCCCCTTTTGCGGAAACTGCTGTTTGTCGTAGGCGTCCAGCGAGAACCATGTCCCGGCAAAGGCGCCGACCAGTTCCAGAACATCGGCGTTCGCCAGTTTGTCGTTTCCGGCGGAAAGCGTTTTGATGTCGGCCACCGCGCGCATGAACTTCCGGTAATTTCCGCTGATGCGTTTTTTGTTTATCGTGTAGCCGTCCAGCAGATGCTGTTTGAGGGTTTTGGTCGCCCAGATGCGAAATTGCGTGGCTTGCCGGGAGTCCACCCGGTAGCCGACGGAGAGAATCATGTCCAGATTGTAGTATTCAACCTGATAGGTTTTTCCATCGGTGGCAGTTGTTGCAATTTTTGCAACAACTGAATGTTGCTCCAATTCTCCCGCCTTGAATATATTTTTGATATGCCGCGAAATAACCGACTTGTCGCGGCCAAACAACTCGGCGATTTGATTGAGATTCCCCCAAATGGTGTCACGCTCAAGGTCCCCGCGGAACTCGATTTTCCCACTTTTTGCCTGGTAAATAACGGCTTGCTTTTGTGCCTTGTTTTTCATCTGCCCGGGTGCCAGATCAGGCGGATGGGTAAAGTGTCTTCTTCTTTACTCATGGTCATCCCCGCCGACAGAGTATATCGCCAGTGGCCAACAATGGGGAAACCAGTGTTTTCCCGGCGCATTCCGGCCTTTGGGGCTCTTGTCTGGCGGCGGCTACACTGACAGATTGAATCCACAACATCGCACGACTTCCCCGCCCAGCCAGAACCCCTTCTGTTTTCGGGCTTTTCCGCAAATTTAGAGGAAAGACTAAAATTTGGCGGGTATGCTGAATTTACAGCACTGTATCATGCAAGCCGCGATGAAAAACAACCTGTCCCGTCCCGAACAAATCACCCGCCAGGTGCGCGCCTGGTGTCGTGAACTGGGTTTTGACGGCGTCGGTTTCGCGCACACGCGGCTGGAGAAATACGAGGCGCGGCTGATGGAGTGGCTTGGCGACGGGATGCACGGCGAGATGCATTACATGGCCGCGCACGGCGACAAGCGCAGCCGTCCGGCGCAACTGGTGGAAGGAACCGTCAGCGTTATCTCGGTGCGGATGAACTACCTGACCGACGCCGCCGACCCGTGGCGGGTGCTGGAGCAGCCGCGCCTCGGTTATGTGTCGCGTTACGCGCTCGGGCGCGACTACCACAAACTGATGCGCAAGCGGCTTCAGGCGCTGGCGACGCGGATGGAGCGCGCGTTCGGGCCGTTCGGCTACCGCGCCTTCGTGGACAGCGCGCCGGTGCTGGAAAAGCCGCTGGCCGAGCAGGCCGGCCTCGGCTGGATTGGCAAGCACACCAATTTGATTGACCGCGCATCCGGCTCGTGGTTTTTTCTCGGCGAACTCTACACGACGCTGCCGCTACCGCCCTCGACGCCGCAAAGCGACCACTGCGGGCGCTGCCGGCGCTGCCTTGACATCTGCCCGACGCAGGCCATCGTCGCGCCGTACCGGCTGGACGCGCGGCGCTGCATTTCGTACCTGACCATCGAACTGAAAGGCTCCATCCCGGTCGAATTGCGCCCGCTGATGGGCAACCGCATCTACGGCTGCGACGACTGCCAGTTGGTGTGTCCGTGGAACCGCTTCGCGCGCCTTTCCGGCGAGAGCGACTTCCGCCCGCGCCGCGGCCTCGACGGCGCCGCGCTGCTGGAGTTGTTCGCCTGGGACGAGCGGCAGTTCAGGCGCAAACTGGCCGGTTCGCCGATTCGCCGCATCGGACACGAACGCTGGCAGAGAAACATCGCCGTCGCCCTCGGCAACAACGATTATTCACGCGACATCGCCGCCGCGCTGGAAAAGAAACGCGACGACCCGTCCGCGCTGGTGCGCGAACATGTGCGCTGGGCGCTGAACGAGATGGAGCGGAAGCGCGGCGCGCGCAGCGCTCAGCCGCCCCACTCGCGGTAGCGGCGCGCCAGACCCCGCGTTGAGGCGTCGCCGCCGACATCGGCGCCGGATTGCAGTGCGCGGTGGATGCCGCGCGCCAGCGTCTTACCGGCCTCGACGCCGGACTGGTCGAACGGGTTGATGTTCCAGACGACGCTTTGCGTGAACACCTTGTGCTCGTACAGCGCAATCAGCGCACCCAATGTGCGCGGCGTCAGGCGGCGCAGCATCAGCGCGTTGACCGGGCGGTCGCCGGCGTGGCGGCGCCACGGTTCGGACGCCTCGACGCCGTGCATCAGCAGATGCGACTGCGCCAGAAAGTTCGCGCACGGCCACGCATCCGCCGCCGCCGGGCGCGCGCTGATGATGAAGTCCGCCGGCACCAGGCGCGTGCCCTGGTGCAGCAACTGGTAAAAAGCGTGCTGGCCCTCAAGCGCGTTGCCGCCCCACACGACCGGCGCGCTGTCGCGCGCCAGCGCCCGCCCCTGGCGGTCCACCGACTTGCCGTTGCTTTCCATTTCAAGTTGCTGCAAATACGCCGGCAGCAGCGCCAGTTCGTCGTCGTACGGCAGCACCGCGCGGCTTTGCGCGCCGTGGAAATTGACATACCAGACATCGAGCAGCGCCAGAATGACCGGCGCGTTGGCCTCCGGCGGCGCCTGTTCAAAATGCCGGTCCATGCAGTGCGCGCCGGCCAGCATCTCGTCGAATGCGTCCATGCCGGCGTGGATTGCAAACGGCAAGCCGGCGGCGGCGCACAGCGAGTAGCGCCCGCCGACCCATTGCGGCAGCGGCAAGTGGTGTTCGGGCGCGATGCCGAAACGCCGCACCTCGCCGGCGTTGGCCGACACCGCAATGAACTGTCCGCGCGCAACACCGCCGAGCCAGTCCGCGGCGCGGCGCGCGCTGTGCAATGTCTCGGGTGTCGTGAACGACTTGGAGACGACGATAAACAATGTCCGCGCAGGGTCGAGTGACGGCAACAGGCGTTCCAGTTCGCCGGCGGCGGACACGAAGTGCACTCGTGGTGCGCCGTTGGGCGGTGCGTTGTGAGGCGGCGTGCCGCCGGGCGGCGCTTCGGCGAAGGCGCGCGCCGCCATCAGCGGGCCGAGGTGCGAGCCGCCGATGCCGATGCTGACGACATCGCACACCGCAGCGCCGCCCGCGCCGCGCCACTCGCCGCAGCGCAGCGCGTCGCTGATTTCTCTCATGCGCGAACGCACATCGGCGACCTCGCGCATCACATCGCACCCGGCGACCGTCAGCGGCGCGTCCAGCGGGCGCCGCAGCGCGGTGTGCAGCGCCGGACGCTGCTCGGTGGCATTGACCTCGCCGCCCGACAGCAACCGCGCCCGCCACTCGTCAAAGCGGGCGGCGCGCAACAAATCAAACAGCAGGCGCAGCGTCTCGCCGGTGACCCGGTTTTTGGAGTAGTCCAGGAACAGATCGCAGCATTCCAGCGAGTAGTTGTCAAAACGCGCCGGGTCGGCGTCGAACAAATCGCGGATGCACGCATCGCCCGCGCCGTCGCGGTGCGCGCGCAACGCATCCCAGCAAACCGCTGATTGATTGGTCATGCCTGCCTTGTCCGCCTGTTCCACAAATCGTTCAGACGATTATATCGGAAAGCCGGCAAACCCCTTGTGTGCGTCATTCATTCCCGCTCCAGCCCGGCCGGATTCGCCGGAATACTTGACTTTTTCGGCAAGTATATGTTATCATTCCGCAGTCGGGAGTTACCACTTTAACCATGTAAAGGAGACCATTGTGATGAGCAAACAAGAGCACAAATTGCCTGATGGCCGGTCAATGAGCCAAATGACCGCCGCGGAAGCGGAAGAGCATGAGCACGCCCGCGCCGTCGTACAAGAAAACGCCTCGCTGGCCGAGGAGGAACTCGACAAAATACACGGCGGCCTGACTTTCCGCGAGACGAAATGGGATCGGTTCCGTTTGTGGAACTACGCGTTCTGGAACGGCGAATTGGACGTCATGTCGGACCTCATGCAGGGCAAGCCGTTGAGCGAAATCTCCTGGAGGCCGTGATCGCGACATAAGCCAATGAGGGCACGGTAAATCCTTCCGCGCCCTCAATTCACCGCCCCACCCCGTCTATCACCGCCGCAGAGGTGCAAAAACTGCACCGGTGCGGCCCATTTCCCCCAGTCTTTCCCGCCTGCTAAAATGGCGGCACGCAAAACATTGCCGGCAAACGGGCGGGTCGGGCGCCCGGAGGCGAACGGCAGATGAACGACACGCCAACGACAGGAGACTTGCCATGAAAAAACAACGCTTCACACCCACCGCGCCCGGCACATCACGGCGGTCGTTTTTGCGCGGCGCTGCCGCCGCGGGCGTTGCCGCCGCAGCCGGGCCGTGGATTGTCAGCCCGCGCGCGCTGGCGTCGTCGGGGGAACTGAATATCCTGATGTGGTCCGACTACCTGCCGCCGGATTTTCTGGAGGCGTTCACCGGCGAGACCGGCATCAGGGTTCGCTACACCGGCATCGGCTCCAACGAGGAAATCATCAACAAGATGAAAGCGACACGCGGGCGCGGCGTGGACATCTGCTCGCCGACCAACCTGCGCTCGGGGCAGTGGGTGAACCTCGATTTGCTGCAACCGTTCGACTACGCCCGCATCGGCAACCTGAAAAATGTCAACAAGGCGATGCTGAAGGTCGGCGACAACGAGTGGAACTTCAACGGCAGGGGTTCGCACTGGCTGCCGCACATCTGGGGCACCGAGGCCGTCGGCTGGCGCGCCGATTTGTGGGCGCCCGAGGACGACCTGCCGAGTTACGGCGACATCTGGCAGCCCGAAGTGCGCGGCAAGACGATGTGCCGCCCGCACTCGGGAATGCTCGGCGCCGGCCTCTACATGGAGACCATCGGCGAACTGGAGCCGGGCGACATCTGGAGAGCCTACCGCGGCGAGGATGTGATGCGCCCGATCTGGTCGAAGATTACCGACTGGTGCATCGCGCGCAAGGCGCAGATCAAACTGTTCTGGAACGACGCCGACAGCCAGAAAAACGGCCTGCTGAACGACGGCGTCGTCGTCGGGCAGACCTGGGACGGCCCGGTGCTGGCGCTGAAAACGCAGGGCGAGCCGGTCGCCTACCGCGCGCCGAAGGAAGGCGCGCTCGCGTGGGTGGACGGCATGGCGCTGTCGGCTGCGGCGGAGAACACCGACGAGGCCTACGCATTCATTGACTTCTGCTTCCGGCCCGAACCGGCGGGCAAGGCGATAGACAAGCACGGCTACAACTCGGCGGTGGCCGGCGCCGACCGCCACGCCGGCGATGTGTACAAGAAGAACTTTGACGACGCCTACCCCGGCGACGCGCTGTCCAACCTGAACCCGTGGCCGCTGGAACCGCAGTGGTACGCCGATGTTCGCACCGAGTACCGAAACAAGTTCGTCAACGCCTGAGTGACGGCGCCGTGGCCGTGCCCCCGCCCGCGACCGGCAGCGCAAAACCCCGATGACCTCGGAAGTCGCGCTGGAGAATGTGTGGATACGCTTCGGCGACTTTGTCGCCGCGCGTGACATCAACATCACGATACGCGCGGGCGAGTTTTTCAGTTTTCTCGGGCCTTCGGGCTGCGGCAAGACCACGCTGCTGCGGGCGGTGTCGGGCTTTCTCGAGCCGAGCGAGGGGCGCGTGCTGATTGGCGGCGCCGACATGGCCGGCATCGGCCCGAACAAGCGCCCGACGGCGCTGATCTTCCAGAACCTCGCGCTGTTTCCGCTGATGTCGGTGTGGGAGAACATCACCTTCGCGCTCGAGGTGCGCGGCGTCGGCGCGGCGCGGCGTCGCAAGCGCGCCGACGAACTGCTGGAATTGATCGCGCTGCCCGGGCAGGGCGACAAGACGGTCGGCGAGTTGTCCGGCGGCCAGCGCCAGCGCGTCGCCGTCGCGCGCGCGCTGGCGGCGGAGCCGGAGGTGCTGCTGCTGGACGAGCCGCTGTCGGCGCTCGACCTGAAACTGCGCCAGCACATGCGCACCGAACTGCGCGACATTCAGCGGCGCGTCGGCATCACTTTCATCTACATCACCCACGACCAGGGCGAGGCGCTGACGATGTCCGACAACATCGCGGTGATGCGCGAGGGCGTCATCGAGCAGGTCGCCGACGGCAACACCCTCTACGACAGGCCGGACACCGCCTTCGTCGCGTCGTTCGTCGGCGAGAACAACCTGTTTCGCGGTCGGGTCGGCGCGGTGGAACGCGGCGCCGTCACGGTGGAAACCCCGGTCGGCGCGCTGCGCGCGCGTTCCGCAAGCGGCGGCGCGCTCGCCGTCGGCGACGATGCGTTCGTGTTCATCCGCCCGGAGTCGCTCCGGTTCGACGACGCGATGACAATGGAAAACCGCATTGACGCGCGGATTCAGCGGCGGGAATTCGAGGGCAGTTTCTGGCAGGTGTTCTTCGACGCCGGCGGCGGCGAGCAGCAACTGAAACTGTCCATGGTCAACGACGGCGCCGCCGTCGCCCGCCGCCCCGGCCAGCGGGTGACGCTCGGCTTTGCGGCGGAACTGGCGGTGGCCACCCCCGCCGGCCCGCTCGCCGCCGGGTAACCGCCGCGCGCACGCGAGTTGACGATGACGCTTGTGCGCCACCTGCGCGAATTCCACCGCCGCAACGGCGCCGGCCTGTCGGTGTTTCTGCTCGGCGCGACGGGCTTCTGGATATTGTTCATGATCGTGCTGCCGCAGTTGTTCATGGTGGACTTCTCGTTTCGCGCCAATGTGCCGCCGCCGAAATGGGGCACGCCGGAGCACCACTACACGCTGGAGCACTACCGCTACATGATTTACGGCGGCGGCGGCGAAGGCTCGTTCAATGTCATTGATTTGCAGGTGTTCTTCAAGACCATCGCCGCGGCGATTCTCGTCACGCTGTTCGACGCGGCGCTGTGCTACCCCATCGCCTGGTATCTGGCGCAGGTCGCGCGCGGCGGCTGGGCGCGGCTGATGGTGCTGGCGCTGGTCGTGCCGTTCTGGATCAACGAGATTCTGCGCGCCTTCGCGTTCCACATCCTGTTCGGCGCGAGCGGCGTGCTCAACCGTGGGCTGATGGCCGCCGGCGTTCTCGACGAACCGTACGACTTCGTGCGCGAAGACATCGCCCTCTACGCCGGCCTCGGCTACGCCTTCATCCTGCTGATGATCTTCCCCATCTACAACGCCATCGAAAGCCTCGACAAAAACCAGGTCGAGGCGGCGCGCGACCTCGGCGCGCCGTGGTGGCGCATTCACTGGCGCGTCGTCATTCCCCACGCCAGGCCCGGCATCACATCCGGCTGCACGATGGTGTTCATGCTCACGGCGGGCGCGCTGGCCGCGCCGCAGATACTCGGCGGGCCGGGCAGCCTGTGGTTCACGCAGATTATCTACCAGGCCTTCAACCAGGCCGGCAACTGGGCGCGCGGCTCGGCCTACGCGATCATCCTGCTGGTGTCGTGCATCGTGCTGGTGCTGGCGCTGATGAAGGCGTTCAAGGTGCGCCTCGGCGAGATTGCGAGATGACGGCGTTGCTGACAGCCGCCGCCGCGCGCGGGCCGGCGGCGCGCATCGGCCTGGCGCTGTTTGTCGCGCTCTTTTTCGCCTACCTGTTCGGGCCGCTGGTGCTGATGGGCATGACCGCGTTCAACAGTTCGGCCTTTCCGCGAGTGTCGCCGTGGGAGTGTTTCTCGGTCGAGTGGTTCGAGGTGCTGGCCGCCGACAAGGCGCTGATGGAGGGCCTGCGCAACAGCGTCGTCATCGGCCTCGGCGTGGTCGCGCTGGCGGTGCCGACCGGCCTCGCCGGCGCGCTGATGCTGATGCAGATCGGCGAGCGCGCGCGCCCGTGGTATTACACCGTGGTCATCTCCCCCATCCTGATTCCCGGCGTGGTGCTCGGCATTTCAACGCTTCTGTTCTGGGATCGCATCGGCGCGATGTTCGGCGCCGGCCACAAGACCTTTTTCTACGACGGCGTGTTTCTGACCGTCATCGGCCAGGCGACCTTCATCTCGGCGTACTGCATGCTGGTGTTCATCTCGCGCTTGCAGCGCTTTGATCCGGTGCTGCACGAGGCGGCGCTGGATCTCGGCGCGACGCCTGTGCAGGCTTTTCGCAGGGTGCTGCTGCCGTTTCTGAAGCCTGCCATCGCCTCCGCCGCGGTGCTGGCGTTTCTCGCGTCGTTTGAGAACTACAACACCACCGTGTTCACGATTGTCTCCGAGAGCACGCTGACAACGGTGCTGGCGGGCAAGGTTCGCTACGGCATCAACCCCTCAATCAGCGCGCTGGCGGTGGTGGTTGTCGCCGTCACGCTGTTCTTTGCGGCGGTGTTCGAGGTGGTCCGGCGGCGCGGGCGAAGGGCCGCCGCCGAATCGGAAAAAACCGCGCGCAACCCGCCGCGTCGTTCGCGCACGCGCAAGAAACCGCTGCTGCTGGAGCCGGCGCTGCTGTTGATTCTGGTCGTGTTTGTCGCGGGCATCGGCACCGCGTGGTTCGCGGGCAGCGTCGGCCTGGAGGAATGCAAGGCCGCGGTGCTGGAGGAAAAACGCCGCGACGCCGAAGAGCGCGTGCGCACATTCCAGCAGCGCCGCATGTTCCGCCGCGCCGCGCCGGCAACGGATTAACAATCCGCCCGTTTTGCTGTACAATGGCCCCCTGCACTTTCCCCCAACCACCATGCGACCGGAACAAATCAAAGCCGATCGCCGCTTGCGTACGCGCGTCAAAATTCTGGGCAGCCTGCTGGGCGATGTCATCAAGGAACAAAGCGGCGAACCCGTGTTCAGCGCCGTCGAAAGACTGCGCCGCGGGTTCGTGTCGCTGCGAAAAGCCGACAACCGCAAAAAGCGCGACCGCCTGCTGAAGTACATCGCCGGCCTCGACCTGGAGACGCTGAACTGGGTCATCCGCGGCTTCTCGATGTATTTCAGCCTGGTCAATGTGGCCGAGGAAATCGCGCGCCACCACCGCTTCAGCCAGGCCGCGCTGAACCCCGGACAGGGGAGCGCGCGCGGCGGCGGCTCCATCGAGGGCGCGCTGACGGCGCTGCGCGACAACGGCGTCAGCGGCGAGGAATTGCAGGCACTGCTGAACCGGCTGAGCTACATCCCGGTGTTCACCGCGCACCCGACCGAGGCTAGGCGGCGCACCATCATGCACCTGCTGGACGGCATCCTGAACACCGTGCGCGAACTGGAGACGCAGCGCGACAGCGCGTCGAAGGACATTATCATCGGCAAACTGAAGGGGCAGATACAGGTGCTGTGGAAAACCGACGAGATGCGCCTCAACAAGCCGACGGTCGAGGCCGAGGTCAGGAACGGACTGTATTACTTCAAGGCGTCGCTGTTTGAGGCGGTGCCGCAAACCTACCGCAACCTGGAGGCCGCCGCCGCCCGCATCTACCCGGACGACGACATCACGGTGCCGAGTTTCATCCGCTTCGGCTCGTGGATCGGCGGCGACCGCGACGGCAACCCGTATGTGACGCCCGAGGTCACGCGCAAGACGGTGCGGGTGCAGGCGGAGGAGGTGATCGGCGAATACGACCGGCGCCTCGACGAACTGACCGGCATACTGGCGCACTCCAACAACCTGGTCGAGGTCTCGGAGAACTTCATCCTGCTGCAGGAGCGCGACCGCCCGATTGCGCGCCTCGCCTTCGAGGGCGCCGACACCGACTTCACCAAGGAGCCGTACCGCCGCAAGATTTCCGTCATGCGCTACCGGCTGAAGCAAACGCTCGGGCGCATCCGCGCGGGCGGCGACGGCGAACACGCCTACCGCAGCGTGCACGAATTTCTCGACGACCTGCGCTCGATTGACGAATCACTGCGCCACCACGGCGACGACCGCGTCGCCGACGCCGAACTGCGCGACCTGACACGCCTGGTCGAGACCTTCGGCTTTCATCTGGCGCGGCTCGATGTGCGCGAGGTATCCACGCGGCACGCGCTGGCCGTCGCCGAAATCGCGCGCCAGTGGAACTGCGAAAACTACGCCGGCCTGTCCGACGAGGAACGCACCGCCTTCCTGACCGAAAAACTGCAAGCGCCGGCACTGCCGCCGCTCAACGACGACCAACTCGGCGACGACGCGCGGCGCGTTGTCGAGGTGTTTCACTGCGTCGCGCAGATTCACCGCGAAGTCGGGCGCAACGCGATTGGGCGTTATGTCATCTCAATGACGCGCCATGCGAACGATGTGCTTGAAGTCATGCTGCTCGCCAGGCTGGCCGGGCTGGTCGGCCCCGGCGACGGCGGCGCCAGCGGCAACGGCGGCAACGGCAACGGCGGCGGTGCGTTCTGCCACTTGCAGCCGTCGCCGCTGTTCGAGACGATAGACGACCTCGACGGCGTCCGGCAGACGCTGGAAGACCTGTTCACCAACCCCGCCTACAAGGCGCTGCTGGCGGCGTCCGGCAACCTGCAGGAAATCATGCTCGGCTATTCCGACTCGTGCAAGGACGGCGGCATTCTGGCCTCGACCTGGGGGCTTTACCAGGCGCAGAAAGGCATCACCAGCCTGGCGGTCAAGCACAATGTCGTGTGCCGCCTGTTCCACGGGCGCGGCGGCACGGTCGGGCGCGGCGGCGGCCCGACCTACCGCGCCATCACATCGCAGCCGCCCGGCACCGTGCACGGACAGATCAAGATTACCGAACAGGGCGAGGTGCTTTCGTTCAAATACAGTTACAGGGAAACCGCGAGTTACCAGCTCTCAACCTCGATTTCCGGGCTGCTCGAAGCCAGCCAGCACCTGGCGATGGCGCACCGCCTGGACCTGAAGTCAAAGCCGAAGGACGAACAGGCCCATCTCGAGATCATGACCGAACTTGCGCACCTCGGCGAACGCAGTTACCGCGAACTGATTGACGAGACCGACGGCCTGCTCGACTACTTCTACGAGGCCACGCCGGTGCTTGAAATCGGCGAGATGAGCATCGGCTCGCGCCCGACGCACCGGCGCGGCGGCGACCGCTCGCGCCAGTCCATCCGCGCGATTCCGTGGGTGTTCGGCTGGTCGCTGTCGCGCCACACGCTGCCGGCGTGGTACGGCCTCGGCACCGCGCTGGAAAGTTACGCCGGCGCCGCGCCCGGCAACTTCGACAAACTGCAATCGCTCTACGACAACTGGCCGTTCTTCCACAACCTGATGGAGAATGTGCAGATGGCGCTGTCAAAAGCCAACATGGCGACCGCGCACGAATACGCCGGCCTTTGCAGCGACCGGGAAACCGCCGACGCAATCTACCGCCGCATCGAGGCCGAGTACCGCAAGACGGTGGCCTTCGTCCTCAAAATCAGCCGCTGCGAACAACTGCTTGCAAACCAGGGAACGCTGATGCTGTCGCTGCAAAGACGCGACCCGTACCTCGACCCGCTGAACCACATCCAGTTGTCGCTGATTCGCCGCTACCGCTCCGCCTACCTGAAACAACGCGCCGACGACGAAACCACCGCCCCCATGGAAAACGAACCCCTGTCCCTGGTCCTGCGCTCCATCAGCGCCATCGCCATCGGCATGAGAAACACCGGCTGACAAAGCCGGTCAGCAAAGTCCGTCAAACACGCAAATCGTCGCGGGCGCGGACGGCGACGCAGCCGAAGCGTTTTTGCAGGCGGTGCAGGGCGCGTTCGCCGAGTTCGAATTGCAGTGTCCAGCCCTCGCCGGGGTCGTAGCGTTCGCTCAGGACGCTGCCGTTGTCGTAGAGGAAGGCGCGCAGGGCGGGGGCGGCGACCGGCACGCGCAACTGCCAGGCGCGGCGGCGCGGCGCCAGTTCGTCCTGGACGGCCTGTTTCAGCAGGTTGATGCCGCGGCGTGAGCGCGCCGACAGGCGCACGGCGGCGGCGCGTTCGCCGTTGCCGCCGAGCAGGCCGGGGGCGTCGCCGGTGAGGTCAATCTTGTTGAAGACATTGATTTTCGGTATCTCCGACGCGCCGATGGCGGCGAGCACCGATTCAACCTGTGCGCGGTGGCCGGCGCAGTCCGGGTCGGAGGCGTCCTCGACATGCAGAATCAAATCGGACTGGCGCACTTCCAGCAGCGTCGCGTTGAACGCCTCGACCAGTTCGTGCGGCAGGTCGCGGATGAAGCCGACGGTGTCGCTGACCAGCACCGCGCCGCCCGGCAGTTCAAGCCGGCGCACCAGCGGGTCGAGCGTCGCGAACAGGCGTCTTTCACCGGCGACACCGGCGCCGGTCAACGCGCTGAACAGCGTGGATTTGCCGGCGTTGGTGTAGCCCACCAGCGCGATGGAAAACAGCGCGTTCTTGCGGCGGCGCCTTCTGCGCTGCTCGCGCTGGCGCTTGATGCCCTCCAGTTGGCGGGCGACGCTGCCCATGCGCCGGCGCAGCAGGCGGCGGTCGGTTTCCAGTTGTTTCTCGCCGGGGCCTCTGAGACCGATGCCGCCCTTCTGCCGCTCCAGGTGGCTCCAGCCGCGCACCAGGCGCGTGGACAGGTATTCCAGTTGCGCCAGTTCAACCTGGAGTTTGCCCTCGTGCGACTGCGCCCTTTGCGAGAAGATGTCGAGTATCAGGCCGGTGCGGTCGAGCACCCTCGCCTGGATGCGGCTTTCCAGGTTGCGTTCCTGACGCGGCGTCAGGTCGTGGTCCACAATCAGCAGGCGCACATCATGGTCGCCGACCCATTGCCTGATTTCGTCGGCCTTGCCGCTGCCGATGAAATAACGCGGGTCGGGCCGCGCGCGGCGCGCACCCATCAAACCGCGCGCATCAACGCCCGCGGACGCCGCCAGTTCGGCGAACTCGTCAAGATCGCGCCGCCCGTCCGGCGCGCCGACGGCAACCGACAGCAGCAGCGCCGCACCGCGGTTCGCGCCGGGCGCGCCCGTGTCCATCATCGTTTCTATCGTGGGCGTCCCCATCGCCTCCATCATACCAGCCTTGTCAGGCGGCGTCTCGCCCGCGCCGCCGTGGAAACGAAAAACTCCGTGCCAAAACGCGGTAACCGATTAATCCGTGTGCATGACTATCACGCTGCCGGACGGCGCGACAGGTCAAGCGCAGCCGAACTGCGTGGCGGCGCAAGTTCGTGACCGGGATTGGAAGGCGCCCGGAAGGTGATTGCTTCGTAATAATCGTCCAGTGAGACAAAGGCGCCGTTGGCTTCCGCCCATTCCCGCATTCTCCGGTTGCAGGAGTGCGCCCACGACAAGACTTCGATTCTCCAGTTGCGCCCATGCATCCGCTCCAGCGTACTGTGAAAGCCCCGGCCTTCAATATAGCCGGCGCCATCACCGGTCAGCAGTGTGACAACGCCGGGATTGCCGTTGTAATCTAGACCGTCCTCCAGCATACGCAATTGCAGCCACTGGTCGGGAGTTCCCTGTTCTCCACGGTCCGGGGCGCCCCGGTCAAACAGATTAACCTCCACACCCCGGTTTTCCATCCGGTTCCAGAGCTGGCGCATTTCCGGCGGCACGGAACCGGCGGCAACGGCTTTCTCCAGCGTGCGATCGGCATGTGCCAGGCGCAGCATATTGTCAAAATTAATGCGAATCAGATAGCGGGCGCCGGGGGTGGCTTCTTTTTCCTCGGCAAGACGCTGTGCCTCATGAAAAATATTGGAATTGTCCCAATAAATGAATACACCGCTCATTGCAATACCTCGTTGTTGCGTCGCTTCAGCGACTTGGCGACTCTCAGTGTATCATGCCGAATACCAATACACATCCCCATCGCCTCCATCATACCAGCCTTGTCAGGCGTCGCGCCACAATCCGCGGATGGCGGCGATGCCGTGGCCGCCGTGACGACGGCACAGCACGACATCGCGCGGCTCCATGCCGCCGAGTGCATAGACGGGCAGCGGCAAATCGGCGATGAGCGCGGCGAAAGCGGGCCATCCGAGCGGCGCGGCGCCGGCGTGGCTCGGCGTCGCCCGCACCGGCCCCAGCACCGCGAAGTCGGCGCCGACAGCGACGGCGGCCTGCAATTCGCGCGCGTTGTGGCACGAGGCCGCAAACCAGCGGTCGGCGGGCACCGGTCTGTTGCGACATTGCAGCAAGGCGGTGGCGCTGAGGTGAATGCCGGCAAATGCTGCTTTGTTGCCAGCGCCGCCGCTGCCGTCATCAATGCCGCCATCACTTCCGACGCCACCACCATCATCGACACCAGCACCAACACCGCCAACACCGGCACCACCGGCATTGACACCGCGGTTATGCAGCAGAACTTTCGCGCCGAAGGCGGCGGCCTCGTCTGTCATCTCGCGTGCGACCTCCGCGCAGGCGGCGTCATCGAGGCGCTCATCTCTCAACACGGCAAGACGCACGCCGTTTTGAAGCGCACGCCGGAAACAGCGGATAAAATGCCAGCGGTCGCCGACGACGGGGGTAATCAGGTAGTGGTCGGGCAGACGCAGCGCGTTGATGATGACGCGGCTTGCGGGCGGAAAATCGGCGGCGCGCAGCGCGCCCGTCGGCACCCAGCGCGCATCGCCGCGCACATCGCCGTCAAACGAACGCACCGTGAACACATCGAAATGCAGGCGGCGGTCGCCGTAATCCCAGTTGAAGCGAATCAGCGGGCGGGCGTCGCGCGCTGTCAGGCCGGTTTCCTCCGCCAGTTCGCGCGCAACGGCCTGCGCGGAGGACTCGCCCGGCTCGACCTTGCCGCCCGGAAACTCGCACAAACCGCCCTGGTGCACACCGCGCGGACGCCGCGACACCAGCACCGAATCACCGCGCCGGACAACGGCGATTGCAACCGGAATCAGACGGGAATCCGGCAAGTCATTCGCGCCCGGTGTGTCTGGTTGCTGTTGCAACCTTTGTCAAAACAGGACGGCATTGTCTGAACAAGCGATGGCGGAGCACCCTGCTCTGCGGCAGGGGAAAAGTGAGAGCGGGCCAGCATAACTCGGAACATCTTCCTCCAGTTCCTTGCGGAGACTGAAGGCTGCACTGGGCTCTTGCAAACCAGTACTCTTTTACACCCGCTCTTGCCCGGATTATACCACCCGCCTGCGGCTTTCCGTCAAGCCGCAGGCGGCGCCATAACACGCCGCGCCGCCAGGCGCGTTTGACAACAGTGTGCAGATCAGGCCATGCGGCGGCGCCGCAGCCGTGATGCTGACAGCAACAGCAGCGCGGCCAGCATTGCCAGCACGATGAGCGCAACAAGGCCGAGCGCGCCGCTGCTGCCGCTACCGCCGCCGCCGCCAATGCGGACGCCGAGCGGGTCCTTGATGACGCCGTTAGCCACGCCATCGTCGTCGTTCGGGCCGCCGTCCGTTACATACACTGCCAGGCAATCGCCTGAGGCAAGGCTGTACAGGCCGTCCGCATCATCAGGGCATCCGCCATCTTCGGTGCGGCGCATGGCAAAGCCGTAGCGGTCGCCGCCGCTGCGGTCAAACTGTCCGCGCCCCACCTTGAACACCTCCACGCCTGCGCCGCGAAACGCTTGCGGCAGCGGAATAATCACGCCCGCCATGCCGCCGGTCGGTGTCGCCGATGACACCGCCGCGTAATCCACTTCGTATATCGTGAAGTCATACACGACCGAACCGGTGGCAAACTCGGACGCCTGCCAGGCGTTGTAATCCACCGTGTCGGCGGCGGCCACTCTCGCCAGCGTCTCATCACCCGCGCGCAGGCGGTGTGAACGGAACACCGGGCGAATGTGGCGCACCGCCCCGGTCGCCGACACCGGCAGGTGCGACAGGCTATCAAAGTCGTCCAGCATGTCGGCGATGCCGTCGCCGTCCGCGTCGCCCGATGACGCCAGCGGGTGGTTCGTCGCCGACACCACCGGGTAGCGGAACACCGCAGAGACACTGCCGCCGCCGCCCGGCAGACGCACTGCCACATCCGTTACCGTACCGGCAAGGCCGGCAAGTTCAGCAGATGCAATCGTGTGCGTCTCGGTTGTGATGACGCCGCCGTTCTCCAACGGGATGTGCAACTCGTGGGCCGAGCCTTCGGCCAGCGCATTGACGACATCGGAGCCGCGCATCAGCAGCGGGCGTCCCGGCACCGGCGGTATCACGCTGTCTGCGGCGGCCACGACGACGACTGTTTGCGTTGTCAGGCCGAGCGAATAATCGCTGGCCGTCGGCGGCGTTGGCGACGGGCGCCACAGCGAGACGCTGCTGCCGGCCACCTGATCCATTGTCCAGACGCCGTCCGCCGAGGCCGAGGCGGTGAATGAACGGCCATCGTCCGCCGTTGCGCGCACGGTTACCGCAGCGCCGGTCGTGAACAGGCGTTGCGACGCCATGTTCAGTTCCGGTATCCGGTAAATGGTTTGTTCCGGCAGGTTGCTGTCGGTGTTGAGGTTCACGGCCCACACACCTTCATCTGACTGCACAAGCCATGCAATCGTGTGGTCAACGCCCGGTGCGATGTTGCCCCAATCCACCGGCGCGCAGCCGCCGTCGGCAAGCGGCGCGTCGTAGTTGGCCGGGAATTGGCCGCTGGTGCACTGGTAGGTTCCGTCATGGCCGAAGGTGTCGCTGCGGTAATAGGCGGCAACCCGCTGCGCCGCTGTCTGCCCTGTCGTCGCCACGCTTGACACACCCAAATGCGCCTGCACGCCTTGTACGCGAATACCGGAATATGCGATGGGCTCCTGCGCCGCCATGCGGCTGATAGAAAATGTTGGCTGTTGTTCCGGGGTAACCTCCACAAACGGGTTGCCCGCGTCAGTGGCGATTCTCGCCTCAACCGCGTCCGGTATGCCGTCGGTGTCGGCGTCCGCGGTCGCGTTCGGCATCAGCACCAGCGTTTCGGCGGCCATCAGATTGCGCCGGTTGTTTCGCGCAAGGCCGCGTTCCACCGCCGTGTCGTAAATCGCCTGACTGCCGACGCGCTCGTAGGCGACTTGCAGGTTTTGTGCGTTGACGGCGATGGCGCGCGCCAGCGTCAGTTTCAGCGCGCGGTGCTGCGTTACCGCCTCAATGCTGTTCACCGCAATCGTCGCCGACGACGGATTGCCGGAGTTCTCAATGATTGTGAAGTCGCGGCTGTCCAGCGTTGTCCCGCTCGGCGTTTCGGCGGGCACTGTGGCGCCGTCGGCGCCGTCCGGGTACAGCAGTATCTTGAAGTCCTCGTTCACTTGCAGCCACAGCACCGACTGGCCGCCGCTCCAGCCGGGCTGGTCGTTCTGGGCGGCCAGTTGCGGCGGTGTCGTGTCATCGGTGATGTAGTTGATGGTCGCCATGCCGCTGTCGGAAGTGGTTACCGTGCCCCTGCCGGGAGAAGCGATGGTTACCGTGCCGAGGGTGACGGTCAGCGTGCGCGAATCGCCGTCGCCGAGGTCGGCGTTGGACGGAATGCGGATGGAGATGTCGGCGGCGGTGGAGCCTGCGGGGATTTGCAGGTTTCCGCTGGCCGGTTCCGGCGTGCCGCCCATGCTACCGCCGATGTCGGCGGTCCAGGCGACGGTTACGATGCCGGCGCTGGCCTTGTCCAGGGTTACCGTGAAGGTGGCGGACTCGCCTTCCTGCACGGCAGGGGCGTCTGCGACGGTTACGCTGGTGATGTCGTCGTTGTCGTTGATGGTCGTGGTTGCGCCACCGCCGCTGATGATGCCGTCACTGGGGTTGCCAAGAGTCAGTGTCAGGTCTTCGGCGGCCTCGTTCAGCATGTCGTCGGTGATGGCGATGTTGAGTGTCTGGCTGCCGAGGGCGGTGAAGCGCAGCGTGCCGTCGGTGTCGGCGCCGCTCAGGCGATAGTCGGATGCCGAGGCGGCGCCGCTGACCACCCAGTCCACGGTCACCGCCGCGCCGGATGCCGGCGCGGTGTCGCTCAAGGTGACGGTGAACACGGCGGTGTCGCCCTCGGCGGTGTCGGCGTTGTCCACGGCGACGGCGAGGGTGGGTTGGTTGTCGTTGGCGCGGATGGTGATGGTGATGGGGCCGACGGTGTTGGTCGGGGTGATGGTGCCACCCGACCTCGTCACCACCGGGATGATGATGGTTTCATCCGGTTCAGGCATGTTGTCATCCGTAACGGTGAACACTTGTTCGGTAAGTGTATAGGAGTTAATAACATTAAGAATATTCGGCAAAAAAATGGCGGCCGAATAATCCACATTAGGGGTGGCGGTTCCTTCAAAAGTGACTTCACTTATGGTTAAGAATCCACCGCTCGCGCCGGTCAGGCTGTAGGTGATGGAGACGGCATCGCCCTCGTCCACTTGCAGGCCGGGTGCGTTGATGTCGCGGTCGCCGTTGCTGCCGGTGACGGTAAAGGAGAGGGTTTGGGCGTGGGTTGCCGGGGCCGCGAGAAAGAAAACGGCGGCGAGGATGGCGAGGAGTACGCCGCTAATTAACCCCGGAATCGCCGGGGGGGGGGGGGGGGGGGGGGGGGGTGGCCGGTGCCCGGGGCCCCGCATGCACCCCACCCGGCCCCGCCGCGTGTGTGCAGGCCGTGTGCGCGCGGCGGGCGCGCGCACAACTA
>JAPPQC010000031.1 GCA_028817225.1 Gammaproteobacteria bacterium
TCAGCACATCGCCTTCCATCACGACAACGGCGGTGCTGTTTTCCGGCGCCGCCGGCAGCGTTGTCAGCAGCGGCTGCGGCGGGCCGTTTGCGGCGCCGTCGGAGGCGGCGATGGCCAGCGGCGCGTCCACGCGCCCGTCGGTCAGCGGCAGCGTCATTTGCAGCGTTTCAATGGCCTGGTCGCTGGCCGGAATCGTGCCGGTCACGCCGAGCGACACGGCAAGAAACAGCGTTTCGGCGTCTTCCAGGACGCCGTCGCGATAGACGGTCAGTTCCGGCGTGGTCTCAATAAAGGTCTGCGTCGCCGGAACATGCCCGACGACCGTGCGCGTCGCGCCGCCGAACACGCGCCCGTCGGCGAAGCCGATGTCACTGGCGATGCCGGCGGCGTTGCCGTCGCCATCCACAACGGCGTAATGCAGCACCAGCGTTTCCGGCGTGGTGCTGCCGGTCGGCGCGACGGCGATGCGCCACGCGATGACCCCGCCCTCGGCGACGGCGGTGCCGTAGCCGGGCGCCGGCGCCGCGCTCAGGCGGGCGGGCGCGGCAACGCTCTGGATGACGACCGTGGCGCTGGTGTTGCCGCTGACGGTCACATTGCCGCCCGGCGGCGGCAGCAATTCCAGGCGCAGCATTTCATCGTTCTCGGCGATGCCGTCGCGCACAATCCGGTAGGTTACGGTGGTCTGCGTCGTGCCGGCGGCGATGACCAGCGCGCCGGTGGTGGCCGCGCCGGGCGTGAAGCCGGGCGTGAAGTCGGGGTTGGCGGCGGTGTTCTGCGCGCCGCCGATGCCGGCCTGCTGAAGAATGCCGACGCTGTACGGCGCCACCACATCCAGTTCCAGCGCGTCGCCCGCCAGCGTCACCGTGAACGCCGCGGCCCCGCCCTCGGCCACCGCCGCGGACGGCCCTTCCAGCGTGATGGTGGCGTTGTCGTTGTCGCGTATCAGCGTGGTCGCGCGGTAGTCGTTCTCGCGCGGCGCGCGCGTCACAAAGCCGGCGCGCGCGTCGCTGCCCATGCCGGCGGCGGCGGGCAGTTCCACAATGACCGTTTCAGGGCGCTCAAACTCGTCGTCGTCAAACAGCGCCAGCGCAATGCTCGTGCGCGTCGCACCGGCGGCGAACACCGCCGTCGCCGTCGTCGCCACCGCCTCCGTCGGCGGCGGCAGCGCGACATCGCGCGCCGGGTCGTCGGGCGCGGCGGCGGTGGCGCTGCCGGTCACCGTCAGCGGCGCCGTCAGGCGGCCTTCCGAGCGCCCGCTCAGCGTGATTTCATAGCGCAGGTCGCCGGCGCTCTCGGCCACCTCGGCGGGCGGCGTTTCGGCCAGCGACCAGGTCAGCGGGTCGCTCTGGCGGATGTTCATGACGACGGTTCCGGTTACCTGAATGGCCGCGTCGTCCGTGCTGACGCCGCCCATCGTGCCGAACAGCCGCACCGTCAGCGTTTCGGTGGATTCGTTCAGGTCGTCGTCGGTGATGGTGATGAACGCGGTCTGCATCTCGGCGAAGTTGTCGGGCGTGAAGCGCAGTTGGCCCGACGCCGGCGCGTAGTCGGACGGCTCGGCGAGGTTCACCTGGCCCGGCGCGTTCGGGTCGTTGGCGGCGTCGCTGTCCACCACCCAGCGCACCGTCACAACCGAGGTCGGCGTGGCGCCGTCAAGCGCGACATCAAACGACGCCACATCGCCCTCGCGCAGGCGCATGGAACTGGCGCCGCCGGCGGTCAGGAAGCGCATGGCGGCGTCGTTGGCGGCGATGTGCAAACTGGCCGACGCGGCGCCGCCGCCGCTCAGCGTCGGCGTGATGACGCCGGAACGCGGCCCGGCGCGAACCTCGTCCGCATTAATTTCCGCAACCAGCGTTTCCCGCGCTTCGGCGACGCCGTCCTGGTTGACGAGGAACGAGAAGGCCGCCGTTGTCGCGTGCGCCGGGAAGGTCACCTCGGCGCTGATGACGCCGGGCGGCACAAAACGCCTGCCCTGCGCGCCCGGCACAAAACACAAATCGGCGACGGAGCACGGCTGCAAAGCCTGCGCCGCGCCGCCGCCCGACGCCGACGCGCTCCAGCGCAGCGTCCAGGCGTCGGCGCTCGGGTTGCTCGCCGTTACGACAAACTCGGCGATGTCGCCCTCCACGGCGTCGCCGTCAAAGGCGGGCGCGACGCTTTCCAGCAAGATGTCGTCGTCGTCCGCGATGGCGCCGCTCGCCGAAAGCGCCGTCTCCGACCGCGTTACCGCCCCGCGGCTGGCGACGCCCGGCAGCAGTTGCACGGTGAAGTGCCGCGTGGTCTGGTTCAGGTTGTTGGCGGCGCCCGCCGTCGGCACCAGGATGGCGCCGGTGGCCGAGCCTTGCGGTATCGTCAAGACGCCTTCGCGGGCGTCAATCTCGCCGGCGGCCACCGGGTTCACCGGCGCGTCGGCCACCACCGAATACGGCACTGTGGTGTCGGCGGTGGCGGTGGCGCCGCCCAGGGTGACCGTGAACGACGCCGTCGCGCCCTCGGTGACCGCGGCGTCGGCGACGGACGCAATCAGCGTGTCTTCGGGGTGGTCCAGAATGACGCCGCGGAACGCGGCGATGCCGAACGAGCCGGACACCGGGTCTGCGTATTCAATGACGGTGCCCCTGTCCCTGTACTCACCTTCGTCCGGATCCCAGTCGGTGAATGAGGTGATTTGTACGACGAAGGTTTCGGTGCCTTCGTTCAACTGGTCGCTGTTGATTCTCAGGCCGACAGACCCGTCTCCCGTTTCGGGAGACCCGGAGCGGCCACTGGCGAGGTCGCCATCAGCCGGAACCGCGCCCAATGCAGCCGCGCCCTGTGCATCGTCCTGGAAGTTGAGGCCAAGCTGGTGATCACTATAAGCGGCGCCTTCCAGCAATTCAAACTGCACCGTCGGACTGCTAAAAGTCCCGCCGCTGCTGCCGCCGGTGCCGGCAGGCTCGTAGTAAATCGCCGCGCCGTCTTCCGTCAGCTGCGGCAATGTCCTCACACCCTGCGTGAAGAGATCGCAGATGCCTGCCGTTGCGGGAGAGCCGGGAACTCCGATAAAACCGGGAACGGCGTCGTCGCATTGCAGACGCCCCGTAAGACTCACCCGCAGCACCCGGAACGCGGTGCCGCTCGGCGAGATCGCCACCGCCGCGGTGGTGGCGTCGCCGAGGCCGGCGGCGCCCGCGGCGGTGATGCCCGTCAGCGTCAGCGTCAGCGTTTCGGTGCTTTCCTCGTAGCCGTCGCGGTGGATGTTCAGCACGATGGCGCCGTGCGTCGCGCCCGCCGCGATGGTGGCGCGCCCCTGCCCGCGGTCAATGATGTCGGGGCGTCCGGGGTGCTGGTCTATCGTTGCCGCCACGCCGCCCGATGTGTGGTTCTGCACGACAGTGAAGTCGTAGGTTACGACGGCGCCGACCGACGGCACGCCGCCGTCCAGCGCCACCGTGAAGTTGGCGTCGCCGGTCTCGCGCGCCGTCGCCGCGTTGGCCGACAGCGTGGCCGTCATCGGGTCGCTCGCCTCCACCACAATCTCAACGCGCGTCACCGCGCCGAACACGAGGAGCGGGCCTGCCGGCATCAACTGCGACAATTCCACCGTGATCCGCTCCTCGCCCTCGTTGTGGTTGTCGTCGTTCAGTTGCACCGTGAACGCCTTTGTGGTGTCAAGGGTCAGCGTGAACTGCGGCCCCAGGTTGTTCTGGTCAAGGCTGTCGTCTATGACGCTTGCATCAATGTTGGTCAAACTGCCCGTCAGCGTGATGTCGCCGCCGACGGTGACGACAACGCTGGCGTCCGCGCGCGACCCGCCGGCGGCGCCGACGCGGAAGGTGTATGCATCGCCCGCACCCTCGCTGATGCGCGTGCCCGGCGGCGCCGGTTCAAGCGACACAACCAGCGGGTCGTCGTCGGTGATGGTTACCGTGGCGCTGTCCAGCGTCCGGGAAACGGCGGTGTTCGGCGGCACCGGCGTGCCGGGAACAAAGCCGAGGTTGGCGGTGAAAGACTCCGCCAACGCCTCCGCTGTGCTGTCGTCGGTGATGGCGATGGTCACGGCGACGCTGCGGTTGTCGTCGCCGAACGGGCCGATGGTGGTGCCCGGCGCCGTGTAGTCGGCGCCGGCGACGGCGCCGCCGTCCATCGTGCTCAAGCCCAGGCTGAGCGGGTCGCGCTCAATCGCCACATCGGTCGCCGGCGACAGGATGGCGGCGGTCAGCACGACGGTGCCCGAAGCCTCGCTGACCGTCACATTGCTGGACGCCTGCGCCCAGCCGATGGTGATGGTGTCGTCGTCTTCAATGGTTACGGTGGCGCGGGAAGGGCTGATGGTCAGCCCGTCAAGCGTCGTGCCCGGCGGCGATGAGAGCGCAAGGGGGAAGGTCTCCGCATTCTCGGGAATCGCGTCATCAATGATTTCAACGAGGAAGCACTCCGAGCGGCGGCTGTCGCCGAAAGGGCCGGCCCGCTGGTTGGTGATGGCGGTGTAGTCGGCGCCGCCGGCGCTGCCCGCTTCGGTGCTGACAGCCACCGAGAACGAGGCGCCCGGCAGCGGCTGGCTCAAGGTCGGCGCGATCACATTGACGCAAACCTGAAACTGGCCGACATCCTCCCTTTCCAGATAACTCGTCCTCTCAAAACCCACCACCACATCGCTGTAGTTGATGATGACGGCGGCGCTGGAGGGGTCGCCCAGCATGAAGCCCGCGGGCGCCAGCAGGTTGATTTGCAGCGTCTCGCCGCCTTCGGCGGCGCTGTCGTCGGTGATGTTCAGCGCAATCGTGGCGCTGCCGGCGCTGCCGGCGCTTGAGGTGATCACCACCTCGCCCGTCGTCGCCGCCGCCGCAAGGCCGGCGATGTCGTAGTCGCCGGCGTCGGCGCTGCCGCCCGACACCGTGAACGACACCGTCGTAACGCCCGCGGCGACAACGCCGGCCAGCGACACGGTGAAGGTCGCCGTGCCGCCCTCGCTCACCGCGGCCTGGTCGGCGGCGACGACGACCGACGGCAGTTCGTTGTCAATGATGGCAACGGCGGCGGTGGCCGGGGCGATGTCGGTGTTCACCGGCACCGGCTGCCCCAAGACAAAACCGAGGCGGGCGCTGAAAGATTCCGTCAACTCCGACACGCTGTCGTCGTTGATGGTGATGGTCGCGGTCGCGACGCGGGCGTTGTTGCCGAACGGGCCGATGGACTGGTTTGTCAGCGCCGTGTAGTCGGCGCCGCCGGCGCTGCCCGCTATCGTGCTGACGGCCAGGCTGAAGTCGCTGCGCTCAATCGTGTCGCCGGGCGCCGGCGACAGCACGGCGGCGGTCAGCACGACGGTGCCCGAAGCCTCGTTGACCGTCACATTGCTGGACGCCTGCGCCCAGCCGACGGTGATGGTGTCGTCGTCCTCAATGTTGACAGTGGCCTGGGAGGGGCTGATGACCGCCCCGGCAAGCGTCCCGCCCGGCGGCGGCGCGAGGTCAATGAAGAAGTTCTCCGTGTTCTCGGGAACCGCGCTGTCGGTGATTTCAACCGCGATGCACCGCCGGCGGGTGTCGTTTGTGAACGGCCCGATAATCTGGTTGGTAATCGCGGTGAAGTCGCCGCCGCCCGCGGTGCCCATGCGCGTGCTGGCGGCCAATGAAAACTCGTCGTCCAGCGGCTGGCTGTCGGACGGATTGCTCACCTCAACGCAAACCTGAAACTGGCCGACATCCTCCCTTTCCAGATAACTCGTCCTCTCAAAACCCACCGCCACATCGCTGCGGTTGATGGTGGTCACCGCGCTGGAGGGGCTGCCCGGCGCGACGCCGCCGCCCGCCCGCAGGTTGACTTGCAGCGTCTCCGGCCCTTCGCCGGCGCTGTCGTCGGCGATGTTCAGCACGATCGTCGCGCTGCCGGCGCCGTCGGCGCCCGCGCTGATGCCAATCTCGCCCGCCGTCGCCGCCGCCGCAAAGCCGGCGATGTCATAGTCGGCGGCGTCGGCGCTGCCGCCCGCCACCGTGAACGACGCCGTCGCAACGGCGTTGGCTTCGGCGCCGCTCAGCGACACGGTGAAAGTGGCGCCGGCGCCCTCGCCCACGGTGGTCTGGTTGGCAACAATGGTGGCGGTGCCGGCGAAACTGGCGGCGTCGCCGTCGCTGGCGAGGATGGTGATGGTGATCGGGGCGCCGCGGGCGACGGCGAGGTTGCCGGGGTTCTGACCAACCGATGGCACCTCCAGGGTCATGGTTTCATCCGGCTCGGCGGTGGTGTCATTGACGATCATGTAATTGTTGGTGTCTGAGTAGCCGGTGCCTGCATTGAATATTTCCGTCGGCCAGACAACCACGCCGCTTTCCCGTACGCCGGTGTAGTCCTCCCCCTGGGTGGCCGTTCCGCCAAAAGACTCGCTGTTGAAGCCGATTGCTCCGGCCCCCGGTGTGAGCGTGAGGGTGATGGCAAGGGAGTCGCCCTCGTTCGCCCGGCAGTCGGTGCAGGCCGGGCCGCCGTTGACGCTGGCGGAGAGGGTCGCGGTGGCGTCGGCGGCGAGTTCATTGTCGCTGGCGAGAATGGTGACGGTGACGCTGCTGGGTGAGCCGAGGGACCAAGTGGCGGGCATCGGATTGCTCGTAGTATCGAATGCGCCAATTGTGAAGATGACGGTTTCGTCTCCTTCACGATGAGAGTCATCATTGACTCTGAAATTGAGACTGCCCTCAGTGGCACCTGTCTCTACTCGTACCAAAATACCACCAAGGTTAGAGACGTCGAAATCACCGAGCGTGGCAGAGTTGGTGGCTGTTCCGGTGACGGCAAGTTGCCCTCGGACCACGCCAGCGGTTTTGCCGTGGGCGGTCATGGTGACGGTGATGGTGTCGCCTTCGTCCACTTGCAGGCCGGCGGTGGTGGAGTCGCGGTCGCCGCCGGAGCCGGTGGCGGCAATGGTGAGGGTGCCCGGCTGGTCGTTGGCGAGAATCGTCGTGCTGGCGCTGCTGGCGCCGGAGACGAGGACGGCGCCGCCGCTCGGGTTGCTGAGGGTGATGGTCAGCGGCTCGTCGCTCTCGGCGTCGGCGTCGTCGGTCAGCGCGATGTTGAGGCTTTGCTCGCCGGTTTCGGTGAAGGTCAGCGTGCCGCTGGTGGCGCCGATGTCGCCCGAGGTGATGCCGCTGCCGGAAGCCGCCCAATCCACCGTGCGCGATTCACCGCTGACAAGCGCATCACCGACCATCGCAACCGTGAAGATGACATTGCCGGCGTTTTCAGCGACGCTGGCGGCCTCAGCGGCGATGGAAAAGGCGTTGCCGTCGTTGCCGAGGATGGTGACGGTGATGGTCAGCGGCGCGCCGCTGGACCATGAGGCGGGGGTGGCGCCAAGGCCGACGGGGGATCCGCTATACGAGAATACGAAAGTTTCTTCGCCCTCGAGGTCGCTGTCGTCGCGGGTGGTGATGGTGAACGCTTGGGTCGTCGTCGGGTGCGTCAGGTCAAAGGATGACTGTGCGCCGCCCACATTGGGGCCGATATAATCTTGATTCTGTCCGTAAGTGGCGGTTCCGCCGCCGTAGTTCAGCGTGCCAAGGACGCGCCCGGCGGTGAGGCCGTTGGCGGTGACGGTGAGGGTGACGCTGTCGCCCTCGTTGATTTGCAGGCCGGGGGCGGTGGCGTCGCGGTCGCCGCCGGAGCCGGTGGCGGAGAAGGTGACGGTGCCGGCGGTTTGCGCGCTGGCCGCCATCGGCGCAAGCACAAACAACGCAGCGAGCGGCACTGCCCCCGCAACCGGCAACCCCAACCGCCACCGCCCGCGACAAACACCACGCCCAACGCGCGCAACGCCGAACACCATCCGCAACAACGCCGCACGCGGCAACCCCGACCGCCACCGCCGCCCGCAAACACCACGCCACGCACGCGCGGCGCGGCGCCGGCGGAACATCGGCGGCGCGCGATACAGGTTTTGCAGCGCAGTTTTCATTGTTCAGGTCTTGGGGAATGCCGGGCAAGGCAGGCGGCCATTATACAGGCATAACACGGCTTTGGCCGCCACCGCCGGACAGCCACCACAAACAACGCCCGCAAACGCCGCCAAAAGCGCCATCCAGCGCCAAAAACCGCCCTGTCAGGGGGGGGGGTACGCCCTCTGCCGCACGCGGGCTGATTAAGCGCCGCCGGGCAGATATGGCCGGCGCCGGATTGTGCGGCGGCTTTCAGTATCTTCATCTGATGCCGGCGTCTCCTTTGGCGGAGCATTGCAGGATGCAGGTTTCGGCGGCGCGGGCGTTGGCCTTGTCAATCGCTATGGACATGTTGATGACGATGGTCGTGCAGGCCGCAATCATCGTGACCAGACACACAACGACGCACAAGATGAAGAGACGCCTCTCCTCCTTGTACAAAGCCTCATACGGGTCTTGTTCCACCGCTTTCATCCGGCTTTCCCGGCTATCATCATCGTATAGACGCTGATTAGAGAGCTCATCACGACCACTGCGGCCAGAAACACCCCGACAAACCAGCGTATGATGCTCGCTTCCATCCTGGCCATTTTCTGGTCTATTTTCCGGTCCATTTTCTGCTCCTGGGCGGCCAGGCTTTGCCGCAACTCAGTCCGGATTTCTTCCCGGAATGGTTGCAGTTCTTCTTTTGTGACTTTCCGGATTTGTTCCAGTTCTTCTTTTGTCATCTCTTGATGCTCGTTGTTTTTCATAATGGATTTTCTCCGCTGTTGGTGAAAAGAGCCATCATTTTGTGGTGTCAACGAGGGTAGTATATCCGCAAACCGACGAGCGGTAGCGATTCAACTGACGAACGGAAAATGGTCGCGAATAGACGCAAGTGCACGCCGGAAACAGCAGGCCGGCACTGTCCGCCGGGCGTTTATTTGCGGGGTGGCGGCAAGCCGCCGGTGCAGCAGACCGGCGGCGCGGGTTTGGCCGCCGATGGCGGGGTTATCAGGTGCGGCAGTGGGCAGCGAAGCGCGGACAGGGCCGGCGGCGCGGGTTTGGCCTGCGGCGGCACGGGTTTGGCCGCCGCCGGCGGGGTTATCGGGTGCGGCGGCGGCGGAGCAGGGTCAGCGCGGACAGGGCCAGCAGGGCCAGCAGGCCAAGCGGGTCGAAGGCGCCGCCGTGGCTGCGGGTGCCGCCGCCGGCGGCGGCGGCGCCGCTGCGGATGAGGCGGACGGGGTCCTGGATGACGCCGTTGCGGGCGCCGTCGTCGTCGTTGGCGCCGCCGTCCACGATGTACAGCAGCAGGCAAGTCCCTCTGCCGGGGCCGAAGGTGTAGGCGCCGCCGCCGGCGTCGGGGCAGCGTCCGTCTTCGGCGTTGATGTCGCCGATGTATTGTGCGAAGCCGTAGTCGCCATCCGCCGCGTCGCGGCTGAATTCGCGGGTTCCGGCGGGCGCCGTGCCGCCGGTGCCGTCAGCGGTGCCGCCCTCCTTGACCGGGCGCAGGTTTGAACCTGCGGTGGCGTCAAGGAAGTCGCGGGACAGCGGGATGATAACGCCCGCGCGACCGCCGGTGATGCCGCCGCCTTCCGCCGGTTCCGGCTCAACGCCGCGAATCTCAAAGTCGTACGACACTTCCTGCTGGCCGTCGGCGTTGCTGAGGAAGCGCGACGCGGCAAAGTCGGCGTAGCGCAGTTCGTCTTCTTCATTGGCTGCCACCGCCGCCGCCACTTCTGCGGCGCGGCGTTGCAAGCGCTCGCGCGTCGCCGGGCCGATGTGCAGTTCATGCTGCGGCGACACCGCGCGGATGTGATGGCCGCGCAGCATGCCCTCGGTGCGCGTCGCCGTGCTGACGCCGGCGTCGGCCACCGCCACCGGCAGCAGCGCCGCGCCGCCGTAACTGCGGCGCGCCTCGTCGTCGGTCGTTACCGCGTCAAACCAGTCGTAAAGGTCGGCGATGCCGTCGTTGTCGGCATCGTTGGCCAGCGCCAGCGGGCTGGCCGCCGCCACCACCGGATACACCCAGGTCGCCGTCGTCGCGCCGCCGCCGGCGTTGCGCGCTTCCATCGCAATCGCCACCGTCGCCGTTGAAGCCGAAGCCGCGCCCGACGGCACATTGAACGACACGCTCGCGACATTGTCCGCAACACTCACCGACGGCGCGTTCGCACCCGTCAGCACGCCCGCGGCGTCGCGCGCCGTTACCGTCGCGCCGTCGCCGAGGTTGGCGACGCGCACATCCAGCCGGTAATTGGAAACGCCCGCCACCAGCACCGCGACCACATCGCCGCCGCGCACCAGCGCCGCGCGCCCGAACACCGGCGCCACCTGCGCCGCGCCCACATTGTCCACCCGCGTCCGCGTTACCACGCCAAGCGAATAACTGGCCGCCGACAAACCGCCAAAGCCATCGCCCGCGCGCCACAGCAAATCGGTGTTGGCCACCGCCGCCGAAGTCGTCATGCCGGCAATCTCCCAGGTCGCCGACACGCTCGTCATCGTCGCAAAACGCGCACCGCCGGACGCCGCCGCAACCCGCAGCACATCCGCGCCGGCTGAACTCCTGAACTCAATCACCAGACTGTCATCACCGGCGCCGTCATGCGACGCCGCCACTGTCGCCGCCTGCGTGGTGTTGGCATACACCCGCGCCGCATCCATCCGCACTTCCGGCACGCGCCGCACCACCTGCTCCGGCAGGTTGCTGACCGTGCCGGTGTCCACCGCCCACAGCCCGGCGGCGTTCAGCGCAAGCCAGCCCACGCGGTGATCAACACCGGCGCGCACATTCTCCCAATCCACCGGCTCGCAGCCGCCCTGCGCCGGCGGCAGCCGGAACTGCGCCGGGAACCGGCGTTCGCAGCCGTAGCGCCGCGCGTTCATGTCAAACTGCGGATACATGCCCTCAAACCCGAAGGTGTCGGACAGATACCACGCCGACAGCCGCGCCCCCGGCGGTGTCGCGCGCACGCCCAAGTGCGCCG
This sequence comes from Gammaproteobacteria bacterium, assembly GCA_028817225.1. Taxonomy (NCBI): domain Bacteria; kingdom Pseudomonadati; phylum Pseudomonadota; class Gammaproteobacteria; species Gammaproteobacteria bacterium. Next base: position 10,883 of record JAPPQC010000031.1, read on the forward strand.
CCGCGCCATTGGCGCGCACGCCCGAATAGGCGAAGTGCGCCGGGCTGGCGCGCCCGACGGTTACCGTCGGCAAACCGGCCACGCCGCCAGTCGTCAGCGGGTTCTCGCCGGCGGCGATTTCCGCCGCGTTCGGCAGGCCGTCGCCGTCAAAGTCTTCGTCGCCGTTGATGCTGCGTGTAACCACCACCGTCTGCGTCGTCAACTGGTTGCGCCCGGTGTCCAGCGGCGCGGTGTCAAAGATGGCGGTCGCCGGCGCGCCCGGATAGTCATAGAACACAAACACATTGCCGTCGTCGTCGGCCAGCGGCGCGTTCAGCGTCAGCGCAATGCCGCGCGGCGGCTGGTAGGTCGCGCCCGCGCCCGCATCCGACGCCTGCGCCAGGTTGGCGCCGCGCCCGACGCTGAAGCCTTGCAGCGCGGTGCCGCGCGGCAGCGACGCC
>JAPPQC010000032.1 GCA_028817225.1 Gammaproteobacteria bacterium
AAACGGCCCGTCTGCATTATACTGCCCGCCGGTTCTTTGCGATGCGGGCTGTTCCGCGTCGGGACACCCGTACAAGGAGATTACCAATGAAACAATCCATTGCGTGGGCGGTTTTGCTCATTCTGGTTCCCTGCTTTGTGCACGCGGGCGGGGAAGGTTTGTATGTCGGCGCCCATGCCGACTTTCAGCGTTATGAAATCGACGAATCGGAGATAGACTTTGACGACGATGACGCCGGCCTTTCCTTCGGCGTTTATGCCGGTTTCGGCAAAGAGGTTGGGAACGGCTTTTATGCCGCGTTTGAGGTTGAAGGGAATACCGGCGGCAACAAGGTTGGCGAAGATGGTTTTGTTTGCATAGCCACCGGAGCGAATACCACGCTTCAGATACGCCGGGAAGGGTCTTTGGGCGCGCATGTATTGCTCGGAAAGGCGATACCGGCGGGCCGCCTCTACCTGAAGGCCGGGCGAGTCAGGACAAAGTTCAATGCAAAAGACAGCGGCTGCCCCGGTCTTTTCAGAGGCGACGGATATGAAAACGGCAACAGCCTCGGCATTGGCTACGACTACGACCTCAACGAACAGTGGTCGGTGCGCGGGGAATACTCGCACATCGGCTACGAGAGCGACGGCGGCGATGACGATATTTTGCGGCTGGGCGTTGTGTTTCGCCTTTAGGCGGGACGGGGAATAGTGCGGCGGCAAAGGCACAGAGCGCGGGGGCGGCTTTGCTTTTGGCGGCAACCGGCGTAAAATCCGCCTGTTCAACGGGTCGTTAGCTCAGCTGGTAGAGCACCGGACTTTTAATCCGATGGTCACAGGTTCGATCCCTGTACGACCCACATCCGGTTCAGAACAAAAAAGGCCGCCCGAAGGCGGCCTTTTTGCCGGATGCCGGACAAGTCAGCCAAGGAAAATGGCCGCGACAATCGCGGCGGTACTGAGAGCAATGGCAAGGATTGTGTGTCTCTCGTTGGACACAATCCTGTACTGCAACTCGACTATCTCGGCCTTGGTCGCCATCGGCTCCAGCGCCCTGGCAACGGTGTTGGCGATGACCTTCGCCGCCGCCTCGGCCTGCTCCCGCGTCATGCCGGTTTTCTCCAGATGGTGGACATCATCTATCATGTCGTTCATTAACGCCTCCATTAGATTATAGATGGAAAACGCCCACTAAATGTCACAAACGCCGTAACTTTCGCAACTTTCCGATAAACGGCAGTATTTCACCCGACGAACGGTAGTACACCGCCTGCACCGCCGCCAAAACCGCTACGCGCCGCTCTTCTCAACGCGCACGCCGGCATCGGCGCCGACCAGCAGCACATCCGCCGGGCGGTGTGCGAACAGGCCGACGGTGACAACGCCCGGTATCCGGTTGATGCGGTCTTCCAGCGCCGCCGGCTCGGTGATGTCAAGGCGGCGCACATCAAGAATGACATTGCCGTTGTCGGTGACAAAACCGTCGCGCCATTCGGGAACGCCGCCAAGTTTGACCAGTTCGCGCGCCACCAGGCTGCGCGCCATCGGAATCACCTCCACCGGCAGCGGAAAAGCGCCCAGCACCTTGACCTGCTTTGATTCATCCACAATGCAGACGAAAGATTCGGCGGCCTCGGCGATGATCTTCTCGCGCGTCAGCGCGCCGCCGCCGCCCTTAATCAACTGCAACCGCGGGTTGGCCTCGTCGGCGCCGTCCACATACAGCGCAAGGCCGCCGGCGGTGTTCAGGTCCAGCACCGGAATGGAAAGGGCCTGAAGACGCGCGCGCGTCGCCTCGGAACTGGCGACGGCGCCCTCGATGCGCCCGCGCGCCCCGCCCAGCGCGTCAATGAAGTAATTGACGGTCGAGCCGGTGCCGACGCCGATGACATCGCCCGCCGACACATAATCCAGCGCGGCGCGCGCGGCGGCCTGCTTCTGTTCGGCGGCGGTCATTCGCGGGATTTTACAGTATCATGCTTTCTTGCAACAATGCCTTTCGACGATTACATCCGGGCGATTGACGCCTGCAAGGTCTATGATGTCGCGCAGGTCACGCCGCTCGACCCGGCGCCCGGCCTGAGCGTGCGCCTCGGCAACGACATCCGCCTGAAACGCGAGGACTTGCAGCCGGTGTTCTCGTTCAAACTGCGCGGCGCCTACAACAAGATCGCGCACCTGTCGCAGCGCGAACAGCGCGCCGGCGTGATTGCCGCCTCCGCCGGCAACCATGCCCAGGGCGTGGCGCTGGCGGCGCGCAAACTCGGCATCCGCGCGCTGATTGTGATGCCGCGCACGACGCCGCGCATCAAGGTCGAGGCCGTGCGGCTGCTGGGCGCCGACATCATCCAGCACGGCGACGCCTACGACCAGGCCTGCGAACACGCGCTGCAACTGGCAGGCGAACGCGAGATGACTTTTGTGCACCCGTACGACGACCCGCATGTCATCGCCGGGCAAGGCTCCGTCGGCAAGGAGATACACGAGCAATTCCACGGCGAACTGCACGCGGTGTTCGCGCCGGTCGGCGGCGGCGGCCTCGTCGCCGGCGTCGCCGCCTACCTGAAACACGCGCGCCCCGACACGCGCGTCATCGGCGTCGAGCCGCAGGACGCGCCAACGCTGGACGCGGCGCTGCGCTGCGGCGAGCCGGTTACGCTGGAGCATGTCGGGCTGTTCGCCGACGGCGCCGCGGTGCGCCGCATCGGCGACGAGACTTTCCGCGTCGCGCAGCACACGGTGGACGAGGTGGTGCTGGTCACCACCGATGAAATCTGCGCCGCCGTCAAGGACCACTTCGACGACACGCGCACGCTGCTGGAGCCCGCCGGCGCGCTGTCCATCGCCGGCATGAAGAAATACGCGCGCGAGAAGCAACTGCGCGGGCGCAGCCTCGTCGCCATCGCCTCCGGCGCCAACATCAACTTCGACCGCCTGAAGCACATCGTCGAGCGCTATGAAATCGGCGAAGGCAGCGAGTCGCTGCTCGCGGTCACCATTCCCGAACGGCCCGGCAGTTTTCTCGACTTCTGCCGCGCCATCGGGCGGCGCACCATCACCGAGTTCAACTACCGCTACGCCGACAACGAGCAGGCGTGCATCTTCGTCGGCCTGCAATTCGACGACGCGGCGGCGGAGAAAGACGCCACCATCGCAACGCTGCGCGAGCACGGCTACCGCGTGGCCGACCTGTCAGACAACGAGATGGCGAAACTGCACCTGCGCCACATGATCGGCGGCCACGCCGGGCACCCCGACGGCGAGCGCCTGTGCCGCTTTCAGTTCCCGGAAAGGCCCGGCGCGCTGCTGGAGTTTCTGGAATACATCGGCGGGCGGCGCTGGAACATCAGCCTGTTCCACTACCGCAACCACGGCGCCGCCTACGGGCGCGTGCTGGCCGGCATACAGGTGCCGGACGACGAACTGACGGGCTTCACGGCGCTGCTGGAGAAGTCGCAGTACGCCTACCGCGACGAGTCGCAAAACCCGGCCTACAATCTGTTTCTGGCTTAGGCGCCCGCGCGCAGGTCTCTGATTGTGTTCTTGATCAGCGAGTAGAAAAAGCCGATTATCGCCAGCAGCAGCACGCCGGAAAAAAGGCTGAACCAGAACAGGTAAGCCACCATCCACAACGCGCCTATCATGACGAAAACCGCCAGCACGCCCAGCACATCCTGCCACACGCTGCCCAGCATGTGGCTCAGCCGGTCGGCGGCCTGCAGGAACAGCAGGACAATCACCGCAATCAGCGCGACGGCGACAATAAAATAGACAATATGTTCAAATCCACCCATGGGTGTTCCCTCCTTGCCCGCTAAACTACCAGCAACCGCGCCCAAAGTCCAGCC
>JAPPQC010000033.1 GCA_028817225.1 Gammaproteobacteria bacterium
GAGACGACGACGGAGACTCCTCCACCTACCTGCGCCTGCGCGTCTTCCTTGAAGGGGCGGTGCTCACAAACACCACCACCATCCAGACAAACCCGTAACCCCACACCAGCCCGACCCGTAACCTCGCAGCGTTTTCGGCACAGCCCCCGATTTGCTGTATAGTTTCAGCCGAGGACTCCCCGATGGAACGCAGACTGCCCCACCATATACGCCCGGCGGTGCTGGCGCGGCATCGCACGCGGCTGGAAGGCACTCTGCGCGTCGGCGAATTGCCACGGCTGTCGGAATTGTGCCGCGCGCAGGCGGCGCGCATCGAGGCCGCGCTGGAGTTTGAATACGAAACCGGCAGCGGGCGCCTGATGATGGGCGTGGAACTGCACGGCGAACTGGAACTCACCTGCCAGCGCTGCCTGTCGGCGATGCGCTGGCGTCTTGACCACACCAACCGCCTTGTTGTCGCCGACGGCCCGCAAACCGCCGCAAGCCTGCCGCGCGACACCGACCACATCGTCTGCACGACGGAGGAAATTGCGCCCGCCGGCGTTGTGGAGGAGGAAGTGCTGCTGGCGCTGCCGCAAATCCCGGCGCACGACCACATCGGCCAGTGCGACGCCGCCATGGTCGCGCACCTGGGCGGCGCCGGGCGCGGCGGCGACAACCCCGCAGGCGGCCCCGCCGACGCCCCCGCCGGCAGCCCCGACAACCATCCCGACAACAACCCCGCCAACAACCCGTTTGGAATTCTGCGAAACATCAGACTATAATCCCCACACGACAATCCGCACACCCCCGAGGAACCACACCATGGCTGTCCAGAAAAACAAGAAAACCCGCTCAAAACGCGACATGCGCCGCTCGCACGACGCGCTGAAACCGCCGACGCTGTCGGTGGAACCCAGCACCGGCGTGCGCCACCGGCGCCACCACATCAGCACCGACGGCTTCTACCGCGGGCAGGAAATCATCCCCGACAAGGCCCTGCCCGAAGACGAAGAAGAGGAAGGGGAAGACTGAACCCGCGCACCGGCGCCTGCGGGCGCGCGGGCGCGGCGATGTCGGCACACGATGGGTGAACGCATCCGCGTTGCGATTGACGCGATGGGCGGCGATGTCGGCATCGGCGTCACGATACCCGCCGCCCTCGACGCCATCGCCCACTTCGACGACCTCGACCTGATACTGGTCGGCGACGAACGCCTCATCACCGAAGCGCTCGGCGAGCGCGGCGCGGCGCCGGGCGAACGCCTGCAATGCGCCGCCGCGACGCAGGTCATCGCCATGGACGAGGCGCCGGCCCACGCGCTGCGCGCGAAGAAAGACTCCTCCATGCGCGTCGCCATCAACCTGGTGCGCGACGAACGCGCGCAGGCGTGCGTCACCGCCGGCAACACCGGCGCGCTGACGGCCATCGCGCGCTATGTGCTGCGAACGCTCGCCGGCATAGACCGCCCCGCCATCACCACCGCGCTGCCGACCGTCACCGGCCACACGCAGATGCTCGACCTCGGCGCCAATGTGGACTGCAAGGCCGAGCACCTGTTCCAGTTCGCGGTGATGGGCGCGGTGCTGGCCAACGCGGTGGACAACCTCGACAACCCGCGCGTCGGCCTGCTCAACATCGGCCAGGAGACCATCAAGGGCAACGACCAGGTCAAGGAGGCCGACCACCAGTTGCGCGCCAGTTCGCTGAACTACATCGGCTATGTCGAGGGCGACCACATCTTTGAAGACTGCGCCGATGTCATCGTCGCCGACGGCTTCATCGGCAATGTCGCGCTGAAAACCAGCGAGGGCGTGGCGCGCTTCATCTCGCTCGCGGTTGAGGAGGCGTTTCGCAGCAATCTGCTCTCCAAGATCGCCGCCACCGTGTCCATGCCGGTGCTGAAGTCCATCGCCCGCACGATAGACCCGCGCCGCTATAATGGCGCCAGCCTGCTCGGCTTGCAGGGCGTTGTCATCAAAAGCCACGGCGGCGCCGACGCGCTGGCGTTTCGCCGCGCGATAGACATCGCGCGCATCGAGGCCGTCAAGCAGATACCGAAGTTGATTGACACGCGGCTCGAGGAAATCCTGCTGAACTGACCGATGAAAACCCACGCCGCCATCGCCGGAACCGGATCGCGCCTGCCCGACAAGGTGCTGACCAACGACGACCTTGCGCGCATCGTCAACACCTCCGACCAGTGGATACGCGAGCGCACCGGCATCGAGCGCCGTCACATCGCGGGCGACGGCGAGACCTGCTGCGACCTCGCGTGCGGGGCCGCGCGCAACGCGCTCGACATGGCCGGCGCCGCCGCCGCCGATGTGGACCTGGTGGTGCTGGCGACGACGACGCCCGACAAGATCTTCCCGAGCACCGCGTGCCTGGTGCAGAAGCGCCTCGGCATTCGCGGCTGCCCGGCGTTTGATGTGCAGGCCGTGTGCACCGGCTTTGTCTATGCGCTCGACATGGCGCGGCGCTTTGTCGAGGCCGGCGACGCGCGCTGCGCGCTGGTCATCGGCGCCGAGGTGCTGTCGCGCATCCTCGACTGGAACGACCGCGCAACCTGCGTGCTGTTCGGCGACGGCGCCGGCGCCGTCGTGCTGCGCGCCGCCGACCAGCCCGGCGTGATGACAACGCGCCTGCACGCCGACGGCAGCCACGAGGAACTGCTGCATGTGCCGGACGAACACATCCGCATGAAGGGCAGCGAGGTGTTCAAGATCGCCGTCAAGACGCTGGAGCGCGTCGCCGAAGAGACGCTCGCCGGCGCCGGGCTTGAGCGCGCCGACCTCGACTGGCTGGTGCCGCACCAGGCCAACTACCGCATCATCGCCGCCACCGCGAAGAAACTGAAACTGCCGATGGAGCGCGTCGTCGTCACCGTCGCCGCGCACGGCAACACATCGGCGGCCTCGATTCCGCTGGCGCTCGACACCGCCGTGCGCGACGGCCGCATCCGCCGCGGCGAAACCCTGATGCTGGAAGCCTTCGGCGGCGGCTTCACCTGGGGCTCGGCGCTGGTGAAGTTCTGACGACGCCGCAACCCGCGCACCGGCGCGCGCCGATTCGGTACAATCGGGGGACGATGAACGCGCAAACAACCAGCGGGGGTGCGCCCGCAAAGGCCACGACTGCCGAAGCCGCACCCGCCAAGGCCGCGCCGGACTTCGAGCCGGCGGACTTTCTGAAAACGCTGACCCATCAGCCCGGCGTCTATCGGATGCTCGGCGGCGACGGCGCGCCGCTGTACATCGGCAAGGCCGCCAACCTGAAGAAAAGAGTGTCGGCCTATTTCCGCGGCCACGGCTTGAGCGCCAAGACGCGCCTGCTGATGGAGCGCACCGCCGCCGTTGAAGTCACGGTGACGCGCTCCGAGGCCGAGGCGCTGCTGCTTGAGAACAACCTGATCAAGAAACACCGCCCGCGCTACAATGTGCTGCTGCGCGACGACAAGAGTTATCCGTGGATACGCCTGACAAACAACGACGCCTTTCCGCGCATTGAGTTCTACCGCGGCTCGCGCAAGGCGCCGGGGCGTTATTTCGGCCCCTACCCGAACGCGGCGGCGGTGCGCCAAACGCTGAACCTGCTGCAGAAACTGTTCCAACTGCGCCAGTGCGACGACGCCTTCTTCAGCAACCGCGCGCGCCCGTGCCTGCAATACCAGATCAAGCGGTGCAGCGCGCCGTGCGTCGGCTACATCGGCGAGGACGACTACCGCGCCGACCTGGCGCTCGCCACCGAATTTCTGTCCGGCAACGGCGGCGGGGTCATCGAGACGCTGGCCGCGCGCATGGACCGCGCGGCGCGCGAACTGCGCTACGAAGACGCCGTGCGCTACCGCGACCAGGTCTCGACGCTGCGCCAGGTGTCGGCGCAGCGCGCGGTCAGCGGCGACGGCGGCGACAGCGATGTCATCGCCTGCCACCTGCACGGCGGCTTCGCCTGCGTGCAGGTGTTCAACATCCGCGCCGGCATGAACATCGGCAACAAGGCGTTCCACCCGAAACTGCCCGACGACGAGATGGACGAGGCGGCGCTGCTGACGGCGTTCGCCGGGCAGTATTACCTCGCGCACGACATTCCCGGCGAGATCATCTTCAGCGGCCCGCCGGGCGACGCCGCGGCGCTGAACGCGATGCTGTCGGACAAGGCCGGGCGCAAGGTGGCGCTGACGACGGCGCCGCGCGGCAGGAAGCGGCGCTGCCTCGCCATCGCGCGCAGCAACGCCGAGATTGCGCTGAAGGCGAAACTGTCGTCGCGCGCCGGCATGCGCAAGCGCCTGCACGCGCTGCAAGAGGCGCTCGACCTGCCGCGCCTGCCGGCGCGCATGGAGTGCTTCGACATCAGCCACACGGCGGGCGAGAAACCGGTGGCCGCGTGCGTCGTCTTCAACCAGGACGGCGCGCTGCGGCAGGATTACCGCCGTTTCAACATCGCCGGCGTCACCGCGGGCGACGATTACGCGGCGCTGCGCCAGGCCATTGAACGCCGCTACCGCCGCCTGAAGCGCGGCGAGGCGCAACTGCCCGATGTGCTGTTCATTGACGGCGGCAAGGGGCAGGTCAGCCAGGCGCGGGCGGCGCTGCACGAACTCGGCGTCGGCGGCGTCGAGGTCATCGGCGTCGCCAAGGGCGCGGGCCGCAAGGCGGGGCTTGAAACGCTGATTGTCGGCGACTTCGGCGAGACGATGCGGCTGCGGCACGACTCGGCGGCGCTGCACCTGATACAGCAGGTGCGCGACGAGGCGCACCGCTTTGCCGTCGCCGGCCACCGCCACCGCCGCGGCAAGGCGCGCAAGCGCTCGCCGCTGGAGGACATCCGCGGCCTCGGCCCGGTGCGCCGCCGCCAACTGCTGCGCCACTTCGGCGGCGCGCAGGGCGTGCGGCGCGCCGATGTCGAGGAACTCGGCCAGGCGCCCGGCATCAGCCGCCGCCTCGCCGAGGACATTTACCACAGCCTGCATTCGGAGTAGCGCGGTGACGCTGCCGAACTTTCTGACGCTGCTGCGGATACTGCTGATACCGGTGCTGGTGGTGCTGTTCTACCTGCCGTGGCCGTGGAGCGGCGCGGCCTGCGCCGGCGCGTTCGCGCTGGCGATGCTGACCGATTTGCTCGACGGCTGGCTCGCGCGCAGGCTTGAACAGGAAACACGCTTCGGCGCCTTTCTCGACCCCGTCGCCGACAAGTTGATCGTCAGCGCGGCGCTGGTGCTGATTGTCAGCCGCGAACAGTCGCTGGTGGCGGTGGCGCCGGCGATGATCGTCATCGGGCGCGAGATTGCAGTGTCGGCGCTGCGCGAGTGGATGGCGCAACTCGGGCGCCGCAGCCTGGTGCGCGTGTCGCAACTCGGCAAGGTCAAGACCGTCGCGCAGGCGGCGGCCATCGTGCTGATGCTCTACCACGAGCCGGTCGCCGGCCTCGACACCAACCTCGCGGGCCTTGCGCTGCTGTATGTCGCGGCGGCGCTGACGCTGGTTTCCATGGTGGTGTATCTGCGCTCGGCGTGGCGGCATCTGCGCCCGGACGGGGGCTGACGGGAGATGGGAACGGCGGCTGGAACGGCGGCGCGGGCGGACTGGAGCGGGAAACGAGGTTCGAACTCGCGACCTCAACCTTGGCAAGGTTGCGCTCTACCAGCTGAGCTATTCCCGCATCGCGCCGGGGGGCATGCGCCAATTGTCCATCAACGGCGCGGCGCAGTCAATAGAGGCCATCGGGCCGGAATAATGGTAACCTTTGCGGCGTGGACTCGCCGCGACCCGGCACGGGCTAGTTGGCAGAGTGGTTATGCAGCGGCCTGCAAAGCCGTGTACGCCGGTTCGACTCCGGCACTAGCCTCCATCTCGCGGCGCCCACACGAACGGGGACGTGGCGGAATTGGCAGACGCTTTGGACTTAAAATCCATTGGCCCATGTGCCGTGCGGGTTCGAATCCCGCCGTCCCCATCGGCGGGCGAACGGGCGGCGGACGATGAAAGACAAACAGGCGGGCAAGACGCGGGTTGTCATCGTCGGCGGCGGCTTCGCCGGCGTGTACACCGCCCGCTACCTGCGCCGCCACCGCGCCGACATCTCGGTTGAACTGATCAACGACAACAATTACTTCGTGTTTCAGCCGCTGCTGCCGGAAGTCACCGCGGGCACCATCCATGTAACCGACGCGGTGTCGCCGCTGCGCCTGCTGCTGCCGAAGACGCGCTTCCGGATGGCGCAGGTCAAGGCGCTGGACTTCAGGCGGCAGATGGTGCGCGTCTTGCAGGGGCACAAGACGCGCTATGTGCGCGTGCCCTACGACCACCTCGTCATCGCCTGCGGGCTGGAGGCCGACCTGGCGATGCTGCCCGGCTTCGCCGAGCACGGCCTGCCGATCAAGAACATCGCCGACGCCTACGCCCTTCGCAACCACATCATCCGCTGCCTTGAGCACGCCGATGTCACCAACAACCCGGAACTGAAACGCAAGTTGCTGACCTTTACCGTCGCCGGCGGCGGCTTTTCCGGCGTCGAGACCGCCGGCGAACTCTACGAGATGCTGCGGCGCGCGGCGCGCTTCTATCCGTACATCGAACCCGCCGAGATACGGCTGGTGCTGGTGCACGGCGGGCCGCGGCTGCTGCCGGAGTTGTCGGAGTCGTCGAGCCGCTACATTCACAAACTGTTCGCCAGGCGCGGCATCGAGGTGCGCCTGAACTGCCGCCTCGCCAACGCCACCGGCGGCTCGGTGCAGACGGAGGACGGCGAGCGGATTGACACGATGACGCTGGTGACGACGGTCGGCATGACCGTCGCGCCGGTGGTGTCGTCGTCGCCGCTGAAACTGCAACGCAACCGCATTGTGACCAACCGCATGCTGCAAGCCGAGGGCTTTGACAATGTGTGGGCGCTCGGCGACGCCGCCTGCATTCCGCTCGACGACAACGGCGACCGCTACGCGCCGCCGACCGCGCAATTCGCGGTGCGCGAGGCGCGCCAACTGGCCGACAACATCGCGGCCTGCGCCGCCGGGCGCGCGCCGGCGCCGTTCGCGTACAAAAGCCGCGGCGCGCTGGCGTCGCTCGGCAACCGCCGCGGCGTCGCCGAGATCATGGGCGTGCGCGTGTCCGGCATCGGCGCGTGGCTGCTGTGGAGAAGCCTCTACCTGTCCATGCTGCCGGGCGTCGCGACGCGGCTGCGGATTGCGCTCGACTGGCTGCTCGACTGGTTTCTGCCGCGCAGCATCGTCCAGATCGAGCAGAAGCCGGAGCGCGCGTGCCGCATGCTGCGTTTCAGGAAGGGCGATGTCATCTCGGTGCCGGGGCAGGTGACGCGCGGTTTGTACACGGTGGTCTCCGGCGCGCTCGAGTCCAATGTCAAGGACCCGAAGACCGGCGAGGAACTGGTGCGCGTGCTCGGCGCCGGCACCCACTGGGGCGAGCGCACCATCAGCGACGACACAACCACGGTCGGCACCCTGCGGGCCATCAAGGACAGCACCGTGCTGGTGCTCGACAAGCACGACTTCAACCGCCTGCGGCGCTCGTTCAATGTGCTCGACGACTACTTCTCGCACCTGCCCGAGTCGCTCTACCCGGAGGCGCTGCAACACCACCAGCCTTTCGGCGAAGACGACAGCAAAACCGGCGACCGCGCCGACTGAGCGGCGCGCGAAGCCGGCGGGGTTACATCCAGTCGAAGCGGTATCTGAGGCTCAGCGTAACGCCCCAGTATTCAATGTCGTCGCTCTCGGCGCGCCACAGGATGGTGTTGCTGCGGGCGCCGATGTCGGCCACCCGCGACGGCGGCGCGACGGTGGACTCGTGGCCGCGAAGCGTGTCCCACGGCTCGCGGTCGCCCTCAAACTCGCCGAACTGCGCGTAGCGAAAACGCACGCCCGCCGACAGGCGCTCGTCCACGGCGTAGTCCGCGCCGAGCAGCAGTTGCCAGCCGAAGAGGCTGTCGTCCACGCTCGCCTCAAGGCTGCTGATGGTGCCGCGCGCGGGCACTATCGAGACATCGTTGTCCCTGACGAAATGCAGGCGGATGTCGGCCTCGGTTCTCGACCAGCCGAGACCGGCGCCGATGTAGGGCGTCCAGCGCGAGTCGGTCTTGTGGTCGTAATAGACATTGAAGAAGACATCGTGCGACTCGATGTCTTCCAGGCGGTTGCTGACGCTGCCGCCGGCGCCGGGCATGCCCGCCATCGTCAGGCCGTCGAACTCGGCCAGTTTGGCCGGCGAATTGCCGCCGAGCGGGCGCCAGACATCGTTGTCGTCGTACTCGTTGCTGCGGTGGGAGTATTCCAGTTCCAGCCTGAGCGGCGCGCGTTCAAGGGCGTAGCCGATGCTAAGCCCGGCCAGATGGCCGGCGTCGGCGCCGCCCCAGCGGTTCAGGAAGGAATCGCCGGTCGCCTGCGCGCAGTCGGCGGTCCACGGGCGGTTTGCCGGCGGCAGGTGCAGGTCGCACGCGGTCGGGACGCCGGAACTGAACGATTCAAACTCGGCGCTCGGGGCGACGGCGAATCCCAGGTTCAGGCCGATGTAGGGCTGCCCGGCCAGCGCCTGCGGCGCGAAGAACGGGCACGCCGCCAGCGTCAGAAACAGCGCGGCGGTTGTCGGGGTTGTCTTTTTCATGGATGCCTCCTTGCGGTACCAGGCGGCATTTTATCCGCGGCGCGCGCGCGCGTCCAGCAGCAGGTCGCACGCCTCGCGCGCGGCGCCGCGGCCCGCTTTTGCCGCGGCAACCCAGTCGGCGCGGCGCAGCACTTCGCGGTGGGCGTCGGCGGGCGCGAGCGCGAGGCCGGCGTGCGCCATCGCCGGCAGATCAATGGCGTCGTCGCCCATGAACGCCGTTTGTTCGGCGGCGAGGTTGAAGCGCACCAGCAGCGCGTCGAGCACCGCGGCCTTGTCGCGGCAACCCTGGTACAGATGCTCGACGCCGAGTTCGGCCATGCGGGCGGCGACGATGCCGCTGTCGCGCGCGCTGGCGACGGCGACGCGGACGCCGTGCTGGTGCAGCAGGCAGATGCCGTGGCCGTCCTTGGCATCAAAGCATTTGATCTCGCCGCCGTCGGCGCCGAAGCACAGCCTGCCGTCGGTCAGCACGCCGTCCACATCGAACACAATCAGTTCAATCGCGGCGGCCTTTTGCGGGATTTTGTCGTCCATCGGTGAACAGGTGGTAGAATAGGCCCTTGCGGGCGTTGACCATACTACTATAACCATGCTGCAAAGCACCCCATCGCTGAAAACGGCCCGGCGTTTCGCGCTGACGCCCGGTTTGAAACAATCGCTGCGCCTGCTGCGGCTGTCCGGCGCCGACCTGCGCGAGGAAATCCGCAATCTGCACGAATCCAACCCGCTGCTGGAGGCGGAAAACACCGACCCCTGCGAGGCGCAGGCGTTGTTCCCGTCCGCCGCCGGCGCGCACGCCGGCACGGCGCTCGACCACATTGCCGACGATGGCGGCCTGCGCGAACACCTGTCGCGCCAGGTCGCGCTGCTCGGCCTTGACGAACGCCGCCACGCCGCCGCCGTCGCCGTCATCGAGGCGCTCGACGACGACGGCTACCTGCGCGGCGCGCCGGACGCGGCGCTGACAACGGAGGAAACGGACGCGGCGGTGCGCGTGGTGCTGGCGCTCGACCCCGCCGGGTGCGGCGCGCGCTCGCCGGCGGAATGCCTGGCGGCGCAGATTGCGCGGCGCGACGGCGACGACGCGGCGGCCCTTGCAAGCGCCATCGTCGAACGGCACCTCGACATGCTGGCGGCGCACGACCACGCGGCGCTGCGCCGCGCGTGCCGCTGCACCGACGCCGAACTCGGCGCCGCCGTGCGCCTGATACGCTCGCTGAACCCCAAGCCCGGCGCGCAAATCGGCGGCGACGCGCCGGTGGTCGTGATTCCCGACCTGGTCGCGAGCGACGACGGGCGCGGCGGCTGGAAACTGGAACTCAACCCGAACCTTGTGCCGAAACTCTCGGTCAGGAAAAGTTACGCGCAACTGCTGAAGAAAAGCGGCGCCGAGGGCGACCGCGAATACCTGCAAGAACGCCTGCGCGAAGTGCGCCAGTTGATCTACGGCGTCAGAAGCCGCAACGACACGCTGCTGAAAGTCGCGCGCGCGATTCTCGGGCATCAGCGCGGTTTCATCCGGCGCGGCGAGGAGGGGCTGAAGCCGCTGACGGCGCAGCGCATCGCGCGGCAACTGTCGCTGCACGAGTCCACCGTGTCGCGCGCGACCCGCGAGAAATACATGATGACGCCCGCCGGGCTGCACGAACTGCGCTATTTCTTCTCCAGTTGCCTCGGCGGCGAGAACGGCCATTCGGCGGCGGCGGCGAAGGCCAAAATCCGCGGCCTGCTGTCGGCGGAGAACCGCGCAAGCCCGCTCAGCGACCGCCAGATCGCCGAGCGCCTGAACCGCGACGGCGTCCGCATCGCGCGGCGCACGGTCGCCAAATACCGCGAGAGCATGAGGATACCGGTGTCGTCGGCGCGGCGCGCGATGCCGGCTGCAATCTAACCGTCCGCACCGACAAAACGCGAGGAGGAGCAATGCAAATTCAGATTTCAGGGCAGCACTTTCATGTGACCGACGCCATCGAGCGGCATCTACAGGAAAAACTGGCGCGCCTGACAAAACATTTCGACCATGTCGTCAACATCCATGTCGTTCTGAAGGTGCAGAAAAACCGCCACATCGCCGAGGCAACGATTCATGTCCGCCACCACGACTTCTTCGCCGAGGCGCACTCGGAGGACATGTACGCGACGATTGACACGCTGGCGCACAAACTCGACCGCCAGATCGTCAAACACAAGGAGAAACTCCGGGACCATCACAATCACGAGGGCGCACACCACCCGTCCGGCAGGTAGACCGCGATGCACTTCAGCCGCTATCTGACGACCGCGCAAATCCGGCTGCTCGACTCGGTCAGCAGCAAGAAGAAGACGCTTGAGACGCTGTCCGAACTGCTGACATCGCAAAACGGCGCGCTCAAGGCGCGCCAGGTCTTCACCGCGCTGTTCGAGCGCGAGCAGATGGGGAGCACCGCCGTCGGCCACGGCGCGGCGATTCCGCACTGCCGCATCGCCGGCCTCGAGCGCCCGCTGGCGGCGCTGCTGCGGGTCGGCGCCGGCATTGACTACGACGCCGCCGACGGCCTGCCGGTGCGCCTGTTCTTCGCGCTGCTGGTGCCGGAAAACGCCGACCAGCAGCATCTGGAACTGCTCGCCGGGCTGGCGACGCAGTTGAACGAGCCGGTTTTCGTGCGCCGCCTGCTGGAGGCCGGCAGCGCCGACGAGATACTCGGCCTGCTGCGACAGGGGGCGCAGGCGCAATGAACGACACGCTGACGGTGGCCGAACTCCACGACAAACTGTGCGGCCAGCTGGAACTGGAATGGATCGCCGGCAGGGGCGCCGCCGAACGCAGGTTCGTCAACGCGCGCGAGAATTCGCAAATCGGCATCACCGGTTATTTCAACCCGATTCACTCCAGCCAGGTGCACATCGTGGACAAGGTGGAGATGAACCACCTGCACAAACTCGAGGCGGACATGCTGGAAGTCGCCCTCGGGAAACTGTTCAGCAAGACCTGCCTCGCGGTCATCGTCACCGGCGGCCAGCAACCGATGCGGCAGATGGCCGAGCGCGCCGACGCCAACGACATCGGCCTGTTCACCTCGGACACGCCGGGCGAGCACATCGTCAACGACCTGCGCTACCTGCTGGCGCGCGCGCTGGCCGAGAAGATCACGATGCACGGCGTCTTCATGGAGGTGACGAGCATCGGCGTGCTGCTGACCGGGGCGAGCGGCGTCGGCAAGAGCGAACTCGCGCTGGAACTGATTACCCGCGGCCACCGCCTCATCGCCGACGACGCGCCGGTGTTCACGCGCATCGCGCCCGACATCATCGAGGGCCGGTCGCCGCCGGTGATACAGGACTTTCTCGAGGTGCGCGGCCTCGGCGTTCTCAACATCCGCAAGATGTACGGCAACAGCGCCATCAAGAAAAGCAAATACCTGAAGTTGATCATCCACTTCGAGACCGCGCACCCGGGCAGCGGCGCCGACCGCGACCGGCTCGCCAGCATCCGCGAGACGCGCGATGTGCTGGGGCTGTCGGTGCCGGTGTTCAAACTGCCGGTGGCGCCGGGGCGCAACCTCGCGGTGATGGCCGAGGCGGCGGTGCGCAACCACCTGCTGCAACTCGACGGCGACTACACCGAGCGCGAAATCACCGAGCGCCAGCGCGCCTGCATGGACGGCGGGCCGGCGTGAGAATCGTCATCATCAGCGGCCTGTCGGGCGCCGGCAAATCGGTGGCGCTGCACACGCTCGAAGACCACCAGTTCTACTGCATCGACAACCTGCCGCTGGAGTTTCTCGGCGGCTTCATCGGCGCCGTCGCCGGCGGCGGCGTCGCGCTCGGCGACAACATCGCCGTCAGCGTGGACGCGCGCAGCCTGCGCGCGCCGGGAACCGGCTTCCGGGCGGCGCTTGAACAACTCGCGGCGGCGGCCATCGAGACCGATGTGCTGTTCATTGACGCCGACACCGAAACGCTGCTGCGCCGCTACAACGAGACGCGGCGCCCGCACCCGATGGCGGTTCACAGGCCGGACAGGACGCTTGAGGAGCACATCGCCGACGAGAAGGAACTGCTGAACGACATCCTGATGAGCGCGACGATGAAGATTGACACCGCCGGCCTCAACCAGAACCAGTTGAAGGACCTCGTCTCGCACCACCTGTGCCTCGGCAAGACGGCGCTGTCGGTGCTGATTCAGTCGTTCGGCTACAAGAACGGGGTGCCGGCCAATTCGGACTATGTGTTCGATGTGCGCTGCCTGCCCAACCCCTACTGGCAGCCCGGACTGCGCCGCTACACCGGGCGCGACGAGCCGGTCATCCGCTTTCTCGACGGCGACAAGCGCTGCGGCGAGATGCTCGACGACCTGCGGCGTTTTCTGCGCGCGTGGCTGCCGCAATTCGGTTCCGACGCGCGCAGTTACCTGACGGTCTCGGTCGGCTGCACCGGCGGGCGCCACCGCTCGGTCTATGTCGTCGAGCAACTCCACCGGCGGCTGCGCGACGACATGCCGGCGGAGCGGTGCAGCATCACCCGCCAGCACCGCGACCTCGCCGACGGGCACGCCGCCGCCGCATCGTAGGCGCCCGATGTCCACGGCCATCCTGCTGGTGACCCACGACAAGGTCGGCGAGGACCTGCTCGCGGTGGCGGCGGAGATGGTGCGCCCGCTGCCGACCGACGCGCGCGCGCTGTCGGTGCCGTTCTCGTGCATCCCGGACGAGACCTTCAAGCGGATGAAGCGGATGTGCGACGACATGGACGGCGGCGACGGCGTGCTGGTGCTGGCCGACCTCTACGGCGCGACGCCGTGCAACATCGCGACCCGCCTGTGCGGCGACGCCAGGCGGCGCGTCGTCAGCGGCCTCAACCTGCCGATGCTGCTGCGCGCCATCAACTATTGCGGCCTCGGCGTCGGCGAACTGGCGGCGAAGGCCGCCGAGGGCGGCCACAGCGGCGTCGTCGAGCACCGGTCATGATCGAGAAGCGCATCACCATCATCAACAAACTGGGGCTGCACGCGCGCGCCGCGTCGCGCTTTGTGACGCTGGCGTCGGGGTTTGCGAGCGAGATACAACTGGCGAAGAACGGCCAGGTCATCAACGGCAAGAGCATCATGGGCGTGATGATGCTGGCGGCGTCGAAGGGCACGGTGCTGGAGATGACCGTCAGCGGCGAGGACGAGGACGAGGCCGCGGCCCGGCTTGAGCGCCTCGTTCTCGACCGCTTCGGCGAGGACGAATAATGACGCTGCTGCTGAACGGCCTCGGCGTCTCGCGCGGCATCGCCATCGGCCCGGTGCACATCCTCGAGCGCGGCAAGCCCGAGAGCATCCGCTGCGACATTCCCGGCGAGCGCGTCGGCGACGAGGTCAAGCGCTTCAGAAAGGCGCACCGGCAGGCGGCGCGGCACCTGAGGGACATCCGCAAGTCCATCCCCGGCGACGCGCCGCCGGACATCGCCGCCTTCATTGATTCGCACCTGCTGATGATAGACGATGTGCTGCTGAAGAAGACGCCGGCGGACATCATCCGGCAGCAGAAATGCAACGCCGAGTGGGCGCTGCAAATACAGGCGAACGAACTGGTGCGGGTGTTCGACGAGATGCAGGACAGTTACCTGAAGACCAGGCGCGACGATGTCGAGCACATCATCCGCCTGATACAGGGCTTTCTCGGCGACGAGAACTACTCGCTGAAACAGCGCAACAAGGACCTGAAAGGCTGCATCATCGCCGCCGACGACCTGGCGCCGGCGGACACCATCGTCTTCGAGCACCAGCACATCGCCGGTTTCATCACCGAGTACGGCGGCCCGACATCGCACACCGCGATTCTGTCGCGCAGTTTCGGCATTCCGTCCATCGTCGCGGTCGCCAACGCGCGCGCGCACCTGGCCGAGGGCGAGCGCGTCATCATTGACGGCACGCGCGGCCTGCTGGTCATCGGCGCCGACAACAAAATGCTGCGCGACTACCGCCGCCAGATCAAACTCGACAAGGAACACCGCAAGAAACTCGAGGCCATCAGGAAGAAGCCGGCGCGAACGCGCGACGGCGCCCGCATCACGCTGATGGCCAACATCGAACTCGACGAGGACATCCGCGCGCTGCGGCGCCACGGCGCCGACGGCGTCGGCCTTTACCGCACCGAGTTTCTCTACATTGACCGCCACCACGCCGCCGGCGAGGACGAGCAACTCGCCGCCTACCGCAAGATTCTGCGCGCGGCGGGCGGCAACATCGTCACCATCCGCACGCTCGACCTCGGCGCCGAGAAGGAATTCGACCCCGACTACGCCGGGCCGCTCGCGCCGAACCCGGCGCTCGGCCTGCGCGCGATCCGGCGCTCGCTGAAAAACCCCGATGTGTTCCTGCGGCAACTGCGCGCCATTCTGCGCGCCTCGGCCCACGGCAAACTGCGCATCCTGATACCGATGCTGACGAGCACGCGCGAAATCGGGCAGATCATGGAACTGTACCGAACCGCGCAGCGGCAACTGACGAAGGCGAAAAAGCGCTTCAATCAGACCGTCGCGATCGGCGGCATGATCGAGGTGCCGGCGGCGGCGATGGCGGCGGAGACGCTCGGGCGCGAACTCGACTTTCTGTCCATCGGCACCAACGACCTGATTCAGTACGCCCTCGCCATTGACCGCATTGACGAGGAGGTGAGTTACCTCTACGACCCGCTGCACCCGGGCGTGCTGCAACTGATCGACGCCGTCATCCGCGCCGGCGAGCGCCTGAAGATTCCGGTCGCGATGTGCGGCGAAATGGCCGGCGACCGGCGCTTTGTGAAACTGCTGCTGGCAATGGGGCTGAGGGAGTTCAGCGTCCAGCCCAACGACCTGCTGGAAGTCAAGAGCGTCATCATGGACAGCGACCTGGCGGCGCTGAAACGCAAATACCGCCGCATCGCCGCATCACGCGAACCGGGCAGAGTCGCCGAGATGGTCGGATGAAAAGGAGGATCTTCTGCTTCTGGACGGACAATGCCAAAATGTCGCGCCACCGCCGGGCGTGCCTTGACAGCATCGTCAGAAACAGCAACTGCCGGGTGGAACTGGTGACGCCGGAAAACCTCGGCGGGTTCATTCTGAAAGACCATCCGCTGCACGAGGCGTACCGGTTTCTGCACGCCGCCCACAAGGCCGACTATCTGCGCTGTTATTTTCTGCACCACCACGGCGGCGGCTATACCGACATCAAACAAACCGATTGCGACTGGAATCCGTGTTTTGACGCGCTGGAAAACGAAGAGAATCTGTGGGGCGCGGGTTACCGGTTACTCGAACCCGGAGCCGCCGTAGCCTTGCATGGAGGGGATGAGATGAAAGCACGCCGCAACTGGAAATCACTCATTGGGGGCGGCGCCTTTATTTTCAAGCCTGGCACGCCGTTCACATCGGAGTGGTACCGGCAACTGCTGGAAATCATGGATGAACATTCGCAGGCGCTGCGCAAACACCCCGCCCGCCGCCGCCAGTACCGCTACGAGCTGCTGAAGATGAGCACTTCCAGAAGGGCACGTTTGTGGACGATGCTGCATCCGGGCCACTCCGGATACCCCCTGAGGTGGGTCCAGATACTTGGAGAGATTTTTCATCCGCTGTGCCTGAAACACGCCGACCGGCTGAGCCAGGAATTGCCCGCGCCGGATTTCGGCGCGCCGTGGCGGTAAGCGCCGGGAAATGGCGCCGGCCCGGGTACAATCCGCCAACCGATGAGCCACAAAGCCACAGTCGAGCACCTGACGGAACTGCTGCGCGGCGGCGCCATGTTGCAGGCGCGGGAGATGCTGAACAGCCTGCACCCGGCGGAAATCGCCGACCTGCTGGAGTCGCTGCCGATTCCGCAGCGGCGCATCGTCTGGGAGATGACCGACGACCTGCACAAGGAGGGCGAGGTGCTGGTGCACGCCAGCGACGAGGTGCGCGCCAACCTGATCGAGATGACCAACGACAGCGAACTGGTGCTGGCGACCGGCGGCCTCGACATTGACGACCTTGCCGACCTCATCCGCGACCTGCCGGACACCGTGACCGGCAAGACGCTGGCGGCGATGGACCGGCAGAACCGCGAGCGCCTCGAACGGGTGCTGTCGCACGACGAAAAGACCGCCGGCGGCCTGATGAACACCGATGTCGTCACGGTGCGCGACAATGTGACGCTCGATGTCGTGCTGCGCTACCTGAGAATGCGCCGCGACATCCCCGAACAGACCGACAACCTGATTGTCGTTGACTACTCCAACCGCTGCCTCGGCGTCCTGCCGCTGCGAAAACTGCTGACGAAAGACCCGCACACGCGCGTCGCCGAGGTCATGGAGGCCGATGTCAAGCCGCTGCCGGCGGCGATGCCGGCGTCGGAGGTCGCGACGCTGTTCGAGCACCGCGACCTGGTGTCGGCGGCGGTCGTGGACGACGGCGGCAAACTGCTGGGGCGCATCACCGTGGACGATGTCGTGGATGTCATCCGCGACGAGGCGCACCAGGAACGCAAGGGCCTGACCGGCATGTCCGGCGAGGAGGATTTGTTCGCGCCGGTTACCGCGTCGGCGCGCAGGCGCGCCGTGTGGCTCGGCGTGAACCTGGCGACGGCGTTTCTCGCGGCGTGGTTCATCAGCCTGTTTCAGGACACGCTGGAGAAGATCATCATCCTCGCGGTGCTGGTGCCGGTCGTCGCCAGCATGGGCGGCATCGCCGGCAGCCAGACGCTGACCATCGTCATCCGCGGTTTGGCGACCGGCCACATCGTCGGCGGCAATTCGCCGCTGCTGTTCGCAAAGGAACTGCTCGTCGGCCTGCTGAACGGGCTGTTCTGGGCCGCCGTCGTCGCGCTGCTGACCGTGTTCTGGTTCGGCGACCTGAAAATCGGCGGCATCATCGGCGTCGCGATGGCCGCCAACCTGCTGTGCGCGGCGCTGGCCGGCGTCTCAATCCCGATCTTTCTGAAGAAACTCGGCATTGACCCGGCGCTCGCCGGCGGCGTCGTGCTGACGACCGTGACCGATGTCATCGGCATCATCGCCTTCCTCGGCCTTGCGACGCTGCTGCTGGTTTAGGCGCGGGCGTTTCGACCGGCGCGTTCCTCGAGGCGCTTGGTCTTCTGACAGAAGCGGCTCATTTCCTCCTTGTATGCCGTCAGAATCTTCGCCTTGAAAGGCAGGCGGAAGATTTGTTCCGGGCGGCAATAGCCGGGAGACAGCACCTTGGGGGGGTGGTCAATCAGGTAGCGGTTCAGGTGGCTTTCGTCGTGCCACAGCGCGATGTGGCCGCGCGACAAATCCTTGTCGGTGTTGCGGCGCAACTCGCGCGCCATTTCAAGCACCGCCGATGTAACCCCGCCCCAGAACGCCCCGGCGTAGTACACATCGCCCTCGTCGTCGCCGACATATGCGGTGGATTTTTTGTCGGTCTCAAAACTCCCCCGTATCCTGCGGTAGCCGAACCGGCATGTCAGCGAAGTTCCGCGCAGCGCCTTGAAGAAAAGGCCGGGCTTGCCCGAAAAGGCGAAGGACGGGTGGTCAACCGCCGACAATTGATGGCGCGTTCCGTCCGGAAGAACCTCGTCCGCCACCTCCGACACCATCCGCGCATCCACATCGCAATAGAACAGGTAGTCGAGGCCGTCGAAAAGGTGTCGGTGCGCGTCAATGCACTCGAACTTTTTCAGCGCGACATGCGGCCACGGCTCGTCCTTCATCGCGGTGACGCGCAGCGAGAAATCGCCGTGCTCCTCATCGGCCACATCGTGGTCGGTGAACAGCAGCACCCTGACGGTGTGGCCGGGGAAAAAATACCGCCGAACCGATTCAACAAGGGGCCGGTAAAACCGGATGTAGTCGCCCGTCGCCAGCACGACAAGCCCGACCTTGTGCTTTGCCTGCGCCAAACTACGCGGCGGCTTCCATTGCGGCTTCGTAGGCGCCGCCGGACGCGGCGCCGTTGAGCCGGGCGCGGCGGCACAGCGCCTGCTGCGCCTGCCCCGCCTGCGACGCCTCGCCGCCCCACGCCGTCAGCGCGCACTGTTGCAGCGCGCGCCCGTAGGAAAAGGTGATGCGCCACGGCGCGCCTTCGCGGGCGGCGAGGCGGTTGATGGCGTCGAGGTTGGCGGTGGCCTCGACATCGCCCTGCCCGCCCGACAGAAAGGCGATGCCGGGCACCGCCGCCGGCACCGTGCGCTTCAGGCAGCGCAGCGTCATGTCGGCGACGCGCGCGCTGTCGGCGCGCACGGTGCAGGCCGCGCCGGACACCACCATGTTCGGTTTCAGCACGATGCCCTCAAGGAAGACGCCGCGCGCGGCCAGTTCGGCGAACACCGCGCGCTGCACCGATTCGGTGACCTCGAAACAGCGCTCAATCGTGTGGCCGCCGTCCATCAGCACCTCCGGCTCGACGATCGGCACCAGATCCTGTTCCTGGCAAAGCGCCGCGTAGTCGGCCAGCGCGCGCGCGTTGGCGCGCACGCAGACCGCCGACGGCAGCGCGTCGCCGACGGCGATGACCGCGCGCCACTTCGCAAAACGCGCGCCGAAACCGGCGTACTCGGCGAGCCGCTCGCGCAACCCGTCGAGGCCCTCGGTCACCTTCTCGCCTTCGCAGTTGGCGAGCGGCTTGACGCCCTTGTCCACCTTGATGCCCGGCACGATGCCGGCGGCATTGAGGTGGTCGGCGAAGGCGCCGCCGTCGCCGGTCGTCTGGCGGATGGTCTCGTCGAACAGAATCGCCGCCGAGATATGGCGCCCGAGGCCGGGGGCGGTCACCAGCATCTGGCGGTACAGGCGGCGGCTTTCCTCTGTCGCCTCGACGCCGATCTGGTCAAAGCGCTTCTTGCAGGTCGGGTGGCTCTCGTCCATCGCAAGGATGCCCTTGCCGGCGGCCACCATCACCTGCGCCGTGGTTTGGAGTTTTTCGCTGTTCATGCGGTGCGATTGTATGGAACGGGGCGGCGATTGCAACGCCTCACGGAACGGTGATGATTTTCATCGTGTTGGTGCCGCCGTGCTTGCCGACGGTGTCGCCGCGGGTGACGATAACGCAGTCGCCGGCGTTGACGGCGCGGCAGCGCTGCAACGCCGCGACGACCTCCTCCTTGACCTGCACGCGCTGCCCGGTGCGCGCCACCAGCACCGGATAGACCCCGCGGTAGAGCGTCACCTTGCGGCAGGTCTCGATGTGCGGCGTCACCGCGTAAATCGGAACCGGCGAATCCAGGCGCGACATCCACAGCGCCGTCGAGCCCGACTCGGTCAGCGCCGCGATGACCGCGACATCCATCCGCGTCGCCGCGTATATCGTCGAAAGCGCGATGGCCTTGTCGAAGCGCTCGACCCGCCATTCCAGCAGGCCGGCGCCGGCGCGGCGCCGGTCCTCGCCGCGTTCGGCGCCCTGGCAGACGCGGCTCATCGTCTCGACCGCGAGCGCCGGGTGCCTGCCGATGGCCGACTCCGCCGACAGCATCAGCGCGTCGGAGCCGTCGAGCACGGCGTTGGCGACATCGGAAATCTCGGCGCGCGTCGGCACCGTGCTTTCAATCATGGATTGCAGCATCTCGGTCGCGGTGATGACGATGCGCTCGGCCTGGCGCGCCTGCCGTATCAGGCGCTTTTGCACCGCCGTCAGTTCGGCGTCGCCGATCTCGATGCTGAGATCGCCGCGCGCCACCATCACGCCGTCGGCGACCTCGAGTATCCCGCCGATGCTGTTGAGCGCCTCGACGCGCTCGATCTTCGCGATCAGCGCGGCGGAACTGCCGACCTCGCGCAGCAGCCGCTTGGCGTGGATGATGTCGTCGGCGCTCTTCGGAAACGACACCGCGAGATAATCCACGCCGATTTGCGCCGCGAGTTCGATGTCCCTGCGGTCCTTGTCGGTGATGGACGGCGCCGACAGCCCGCCGCCGGCGCGGTTGATGCCCTTGTTGTTGGACAGTTCGCCGCCGACCTTGACGGCGGTGACGATGCCGCCGGCGCCGGACGATTCAACCTCAAGGACGATGCGCCCGTCGTCGAGCAGCAGCGTGTCGCCCGGCGCGACATCGGCGTGCAACTGCGGGTAGGTGATGCCGACCGCGTCGGCGGTGCCGGCGTCGCGCCCGAGCGAGGGGTCGAGCACAAAGCGCCGCCCGGCCTCGAGCGTCACCCGGCCCGCGGCGAAGCGCTGCAAGCGTATCTTGGGGCCTTGCAGGTCGCCGAGAATGCCGATGTAGTAGCGTTTCTCCGCCGACAGTTCGCGCACGATGCGCGCGCGCCGGATGTGGTCTTCGGCCTCGCCGTGCGAAAAGTTCAGGCGCACGACATCCACGCCGGCGTCAATCAGGTCGAGCAGTATCTTCTCGTCGTCGGTCGAGGGGCCGAGCGTGGCGATGATCTTGGTCTTTCTCGGCGAAACCGCCTGGCGTATCTCGGTCATTGCATCTTCTCCGGTGGCCGGTTTTCCTTTCTCTGGCGCAAAATCTCAATCGCCGGCAGCGCGCGCCCGCCGATGAACTCGAGAAACGCGCCGCCGCCGGTCGAGACGAACGAAATGCCGCCGCCGACGCCGAAGCGGGCGATGGCCGCGAGCGTGTCGCCGCCGCCGGCCAGCGACCACGCCGCGCTGCGCGCCACCGCCCCGGCCAGGCGCCGCGTCCCGGCGGCGAACGGTTCGTGCTCAAAGGCGCCGAGCGGCCCGTTCCACAGCACCCGCGCGGCGCCGGCGATAACCTGTTCAATGCGCGCCGCCGACGCCGGCCCGATGTCCAGTATCCGGTCGCCGCCGCCGACGGCGTCGAGGTTCTTGACGCGCACCGGCGCGGTGTCCGACAGTTCGTCGGCGCACACCGCGTCGCACGGCAGCAGCAACTTGCAGCCGTGTTCGTCAAGGCGCTCGCACAGCGCGCGCGCTTCGGGCACGAGGTCTTTGTCGTGCAGCGAGCGCCCGACATCAAAGCCGCGCGCCGCGAGAAAGGTGTTGGCGATGCCGCCGCCGACAATCAGCGTGTCCACCCGCCGCGCCAGCGATTCCAGCACCGGCAGTTTTCCCGACACCTTGGCGCCGCCGACGACGGCGACCGCAGGCCCGCCGGCGGCGGCGAAGAATTTGCCGAGGTTCTCGATCTCGCGGCTCATCAGCAGCCCGGCGCAGGCGCCCGCGGCGTGGCGGGCGACGCCGTGGGTCGAGGCGTGGGCGCGGTGGGCGCAGCCGAAGGCGTCCATCACAAACACATCGCACAGCGCCGCCAGCGTGCGCGCGAGGCTGTCGTCGTCGCTGCACTCGCCGCGCTGAAAGCGGATGTTCTCGCACAGCACCGCGCGCCCCGTCGCCGCGCGCGCGTCGCCGGGCGCGCCGTCGTGCAGCGGCACCTCGTCGCCGAGCAGTTGCGACAGGCGTTCGGCCACCGGGCGCAGCGAAAGGCGCGCGTCGCGCACGCCCTCGCGCGGGCGACCGAGATGGGAAACCAGCACCACCGCCGACGGCGCCCGCAGCGCCGCGCGCACCGTCGGCAGACTCGCGCGGATGCGCTGGTCGTCGGCGACGCGCCCGTCGCGCAGCGGCACATTCAAATCGGCGCGCACCAGCAGCCGCCTGCCCGCCAAATCCAACTCGCGCATTTCAACAAAGTCGGCCACCGGCGCGCGCCAATCACCCCGCCCGCATCAGCGCGACGGCGGCATCAATCATGCGGTTGGAATAACCCCATTCGTTGTCGTACCAGGCCGACACCTTGACCAGACGCCCCTCCATCACCTGCGTCAGCGTCGCGTCGTAGATCGCCGACGCCGGGTTGTGGTTGAAGTCGGCGGACACCAGCGGCACATCGCAATACTCGAGCAGCCCCTGCATCGCGCCGCCGGCGGCGGCGCGCATCGCCTCGTTGATCTCGTCGCCGCCGGTCGCGCGCGCGGCGGAGAAAGTCAGATCCACGACGGAGACATTGATGGTCGGCACCCGCACCGCGTAGCCGTGGAGTTTGCCGGCCAGTTCCGGCAGCACCAGCCCGACCGCCCTGGCCGCGCCGGTCTTCGTCGGCACCATGGACATCGTCGCCGAGCGCGCGCGCCGGATGTCCTTGTGGAACGAGTCAATCAGCACCTGGTCGTTGGTGTAGGCGTGTATCGTCGTGATCAGGCCGCGCTCGATGCCGACGGCCTCGTGCAGCACCTTCGCCACCGGCGCGAGGCAGTTGGTCGTGCACGATGCGTTCGAGACGACGGCGTGTTCGGGCTTGAGCGTCTTGTCGTTGACGCCGACGACGATGGTCGCGTCCACATCATCGCCGCCGGGCGCCGAAATCAGCACCTTGCGCGCGCCCGATTGCAGATGCAGCGCGGCCTGCGCGCGGTCGCGGAACCTGCCGGTGCATTCGCAGACGACATCCACGCCGAGTTCGCCCCACGGCAGTTTCAGCGGGTCGCGCTCGGAGAAAAACCGGATGGAATCGCCGTTGACGATGAAGCGGTCGCCTTCGGCGCGCAGGTCGGCGTTGAAGCGCCCGTGCGTGGTGTCGTAGCGCGTCAGGTGCAGCGCGGTGTCGATGCCCGCCGTCGCGTTGACCGCGACGACCTTCGCGTCGCCGCCGGCGTGGTTTTCATACAGCGCGCGCAGAATGCCGCGGCCAATGCGGCCATAGCCGTTGATGGCGATTTTCACCGTCATCCGGCGCCTCCCGCAGGCGTACCGGCGCCGCGCCCGGCCAGCGCCGCCGCCGCGCGCCGGATGTTTTCCGGCGTGAAGCCGAAATGCTCGAACACCTCGCCGCCGGGCGCCGACGCGCCGAATTCCTCGATGCCGACGACGCCGCCGTCCAGCCCGACATAGCGCCGCCACCAGTCGCCGCAGCCGGCCTCGACCGCCAGATGCGGCACGCCCGCCGGCAGCACGCGCTCGCGGTAGTCGCGCGGCTGGCGCTCGAAGCATTCGGCGCACGGCATCGAGACGACGCGCGCGCGGCGGCCCTCGCCGTGCAGCAAGTCGCGCGCCTGAAGCGCCAGCGAGACTTCCGAGCCGGTGGCGATGACGACGACCTCGGCGGCGCCGTCGCAATCGCGCAGCACATAGCCGCCGCGCCCGATGCCGGCGATTTGTTCGTCGTCGCGCTCGATGTGCGGCAGCGTCTGGCGCGAGAACACCAGCGCGCTCGGCCCCGCCGACTCGATCGCCGCGCGCCACGCCGCCGCCGACTCGACCGCGTCGCACGGGCGCCAGACATCAAGGCCCGGTATCAGCCGCAGCGCCGCCAGGTGCTCGACGGGCTGGTGCGTCGGCCCGTCCTCGCCGAGGCCGACGGAATCGTGGGTGTAGATGAAGAGGACGCGCTGCTTCATCAGCGCGGCCATGCGCACGGCGTTGCGCGCGTAGTCGGAAAAGGTCAGGAAGGTCGCGGCGTACGGAATCAGCCCGCCGTGCAGCGCGAGGCCCGACGAAACCGCCGACATCGCGAACTCGCGCACGCCGAAGTAGATGTAGTTGCCGTCGCCGCCGGCGGCGCTGACCGGCCTGCTGCCCGGCCACAGCGTGCCGTTGGAGCCTGCGAGGTCGGCGGAGCCGCCGATCAATTCCGGCAGTTTTTCGCTGAACGCGGCCAGCGTCTTCTGCGACGCCTTGCGCGTCGCCGTGTCTTCGGCGGCGGCGGCGGCGGCGGCGGTGAACGCGCGCGCGTGCGCGTCCCAGTCGTCCGGCAGGCGCCCTTCGGTGCAGCGCTCGAATTCGCGCGCAAGTGCGGGGTGCGCGCGCCGGTACTCTTCAAGCGTGTCGCGCCATTCGCGTTCCAGCGCGGCGCCGCGTTCGCGCGCGTCCCAGCCGCGGTAGATGTCGTCGGGCACCTCGAACGGCGGGTGCGGCCAGCCGAGCGTGTCGCGCGCGCGCGCGACTTCGTCGTCGCCGAGCGGCGCGCCGTGGCAGGATTCGGTGCCCTGCTTGCCGGGCGCGCCGTAGCCGATGACGGTCTTGCAGCAAATCAAACTGGGGCGCGCGCTGTCGGCGCGCGCGCTGTCGATGGCGCGGCGCACGCCGTCGGCGTCGTGCCCGTCCACATCGCGCTCGACATGCCAGCCGTACGCCTCAAAACGCCGCGGCGTGTCGTCGGTGAACCAGGCCCCGACGGGGCCGTCAATCGAGATGCCGTTGTCGTCGTAGAACACCACCAGTTTGCCGAGGCGCTGGGTGCCGGCCAGCGAGCAGGCCTCGTGCGAGACGCCCTCCATCAGGCAGCCGTCGCCGGTGAACACATAGGTGTGGTGGTTGATCAGGCTGAAGCCGTCGCGGTTGAAGCGGCGCGCGAGGACGCGCTCGGCCAGCGCCATGCCGACGGCGTTGGCAAGCCCCTGCCCGAGCGGGCCGGTGGTGGTCTCGACGCCGGTTGCCGGGTCGTATTCGGGGTGCCCCGGCGTTTTGGAATGCAACTGGCGAAAGCGCTTCAGTTCATCAAGCGGCATCGGGTAGCCGCACAGGTGCAGCAGCGAGTACAGCAGCATCGAGCCGTGGCCGTTTGACAGCACGAAACGGTCGCGGTCGAACCATAGCGGGTTGGCGGGGTTGTGCCTCAGGTAGTCGTTCCACAGCACTTCGGCGATGTCGGCCATGCCCATCGGCATACCGGGGTGGCCGGAGCGCGCGCGCTGCACCGCGTCCATGCTGAGCGCGCGGATGGCGTTGGCCAGTTGCCTGCGCGACGGTGCGCGCGACGGGCCGCTTGACGGTTGGGGCGGCATCAGGCGGGGCGGGCCGCGGGCGTCGTTCGGCGCGGCGCGGTCAATGGGCCGCCTCCGCGCCGGCGCCGCCGGGGGGCGTGAAGCGGGCGGTGCCGCTCATGCCGATGACGAGGCGGTCGTCGGCGTCCAGTATCCGCGCGACGGCGGCGAGGCTTTTGTCAACCGGGTCGGCCTCCGGCGCCAGGTGCTTGAGCCGCGCGCGGTAGTCGCGCCCGGCGATGCGGACATCGAACTCGTCGCCGACGGACAGCCATTGCAACCACGCCCACGGCAGCAGCAGGTGGAATTGCAGCGCCGTGTCTTCGGCGATCTCGACGACCGGCTTGTGCGCCGCGACTTCCTCGTGTTCGGCGGCGAACACCTTGACGACGCGGGCGTCGAAAGGCGCGGTGATCGCGCAGTACTTGACGCGCTCGCGCATGCGGTTGAGCGCGGCCAGCGCGGCCTCGGACTGCAACGCCGCCATTTCCGCCTGCTCTTCGGTGATCTCGCGGTTCTCGTAATCGCGTTTCTTCGTCTTGTGGTCGAGTTTGGCGAGTTGGAAGGCGATGCGCGCCTCCTCAAGCGATGCGCGCTCGACCGAGCAATCAAACTCGACCAGCATGTCGCCCTGCCGGTAGCGCTCGCCTTCCCTCGCGTGCAGCGCCGACACCGCCGCGTCCATGCGCGCGCCGAGGCGCACACGGCGCGCCGCGGCGACAATGCCGCTGCGCCGCCACGACAACGGCGCGGCCTTGGCCGACGGCGCGGTGGCGGTTGACGGCATGGCGGCCTGCGCCGGTGCTGTCGCTGTTGCGTTTGCCGGCGCGGATTCCTGCGCGGGCGCTGCGCCCGACGCCGCCAGCATCAGCGCGGCGGCGCAATGCGCCGCAAACTTGGCGGGCGACGGCGTCATTCCGGTATCCTGACCGCGAAAAAGCGCGATTGCTCGCCGCGCACGACGAGCAGCGTCGCAAACCGGCCCTTCGTCAGCGACTCGATGATGCCGGCCAGTTCCTCGACCGTGTCAAAGCGCTCGTTGTTCATCATCACCAGCACATCGTCGGCGGCGATGCCGGCTTCGCGCGCGGCGCCGGGGCCCGCGTCCTCGACCAGCAGGCCGCCGCCTTCCAGCCCCGGGCGCTCGCGTTCGGCGCCCGTCAGTTGGCGCAGTTGCAGGCCCAGCACCCGCTTGCCGTCGCCGCGCGGCGCGCCTTCGGCGAAACTTCCGGGCCGTTCGGGCAGTTCGCCGACGACCACCGGCAGCCGGATGCGCTTGCCGTCGCGCATGATCTCGACCTCGACCTCGCTGCCCGCCGGCGTGCGCCCGACCAGCGGCGTCAGCGACGACGACAGGCTGACTTCCTTGCCGTCGAAACGCAGCACCACATCGCCGGCCTCAAAGCCGGCCTCTTCCGCCGGGCTGCCCTTGATGACGCGCGAGACCAGCGCGCCGGTCGGCTTGTCGAGGCCGAACGATTCGGACAGCCCGCGCGTCACTTCCTGGATGTACACGCCGAGCCAGCCGCGCGACACCGAGCCTTTGTCTTTCAACTGGCCGACGACATCCACGACGAGGTCAATCGGAACCGCGAACGACAGGCCGCTGAAACTGCCGGTGCGGGTGTAAATCTGCGAATTGACGCCGACGACCTCGCCGTCGAGGTTGAACAGCGGCCCGCCCGAATTGCCGGGGTTGATGGCGACATCGGTCTGGATGAACGGCACATAATGCCCGAACGGCAGGCTGCGCCCCTTGGCGCTGACGATGCCGGCGGTGACCGAGTGCTCAAAGCCGAACGGCGCGCCGATGGCCAGCACCCACTGCCCGACCTTGACCTTGTCCGGCGCGCCGATGCGCACGGCGGGCAGGTCGTCGGCCTCTATCTTCAGCAGCGCGATGTCGCTGAGCGCGTCAAAGCCGACCAGTTCGGCGGTTATCTCGCGGCGGTCGCTCAGCTTGACGATGATCTCGTCCACATCCTTGACCACATGGTGGTTGGTGATGACATAGCCGTCTTCGGAAAGAATGAAGCCGGAGCCGATGGAAGCGTTCGGCGCCGGCGGCGGCGGCGGCGTGCCGCGCCCGAAAAACCGCTCCATGAATTCTTCCCACGGCATCCCGTGAGGGCCGCCGGGCGGGCCTTCTTCGTCGTCCATCGCCGGCGATTTTCTGACCGTGCTGATATTGACGACGGCGCCCGCCGCCGCCTCGGCCAACTCCGAGAAATCGGGCAGGCCGCGCAATTCGGCGGCGGCGCACGGCGACAGCGCAAGCCAGCACACCGGCAGCAGCCACCGGCGCACCCTCGCGGCGGACGGTTTCCCTCGACAGGCAGACATTGGGTACATGTTATCATCAAATGCCGCCGACAGGGCACCGACACAGGCAACTGACAATGCAAAACTCCGCGCCCGGCCACCGCCCGCCCGGCCCCCGTTCACCCGCTCCCCGTTCGCACTACGATGTGGTGATTGTCGGCGGCGGCGCCGCCGGCCTCAGCCTCGCGCTGGAACTGCCCGAAGATGCGTCGGTGTGCATCCTCACCAAGGGCGCGCTGTCGCAGAGCAGCACCTGGCACGCGCAGGGCGGCATCGCCGCCGCCGTCGGCGATTCCGACTCGGTCGCGGCCCACATCAGGGACACCGTGCGCGCCGGCTGCCGGCTGTGCGACGAGAGCGCCGTCGCCGGCATCATCGGCGGCGCGCCCGGCGCGATTGAGTGGCTTGAGAAGATGGGGGTTGAGTTCACACGCGAGCACCGCGGCGGCGGCGCGCTGCACCTGACGCGCGAGGGCGGCCACCTGCGGCGGCGCATCGTCCACAGCCGCGACACCACCGGGCGCTCGGTGCAGACGATACTCAGCGGCCACGCGCAGCGCAGGCGCAACATCGAGTTTCTGCACGGCCACATCGCGGTGGACCTGATTACATCGCGCAAGACGCGCGGCGAGGGCAACCGCTGCCTCGGCGTCTATGCGCTCGACACGCGGCGCGGCACGGTGGACGCCATCACCGCCGGCGGCGTCGCGCTGGCGAGCGGCGGCGCCGGCAAGGCCTACCTCTACACGACCAACCCCGACAGCGCCTCCGGCGACGGCATCGCGATGGCGTGGCGCGCCGGCTGCCGCGTCGCCAACATGGAGTTCATGCAGTTCCACCCGACCTGTCTTTATCATCCGCAGGCCAAGTCGTTTTTGATCAGCGAGACGCTGCGGGGCGAGGGCGCGCGGCTGACGCTGCCCGACGGCCCGGAGTTCATGCACCGCTTCGACGCGCGCGGCGTGCTGGCGCCGCGCGATGTCATCGCGCGCGCGATTGACCACGAAATCAAGCGGCTCGGACTGGAGTATGTGCACCTCGACATCTCGCACAAACCGGAGGCTTTTGTGCGCGAGCGTTTTCCGGAGATACGCAGG
The DNA here is from genome assembly GCA_028817225.1 of Gammaproteobacteria bacterium. Taxonomy (NCBI): domain Bacteria; kingdom Pseudomonadati; phylum Pseudomonadota; class Gammaproteobacteria; species Gammaproteobacteria bacterium. Next base: position 28,658 of record JAPPQC010000033.1, read on the forward strand.
CATTGCCTTGAATTCGGCTTTGATTTGGCGCGCGGCCCGCTGCCGGTGGTGCCGGCGGTGCACTACACCTGCGGCGGCGTCGTCGCCGGCGCCGACGGGCGCACCGACCTCGACGCGCTCTACGCCATCGGCGAAACCGCGCACACCGGGCTGCACGGCGCCAACCGCCTCGCCAGCAACTCGCTGCTGGAATGCATCGTCTGCGGGCGGCGCGCGGCGCAAGCGATGGCACACGATCTGGCCGCGGCGCGCGGCGCGCCGGCGGCGCCGGCGTGGGATGAAAGCCGCGTCACCCCGTCGGACGAGGAAGTCGTCGTCGCGCACGGCTGGCACGAGGTGCGGCGCGTGATGTGGAATTATGTCGGCATCGTCCGCAGCACGCGCCGCCTGCAACGCGCCAGAAAACACATTGAACTGCTGCTGGAGGAAGCCGACGAATACTACCGCCGCCACCGCATCACCGGCGACCTGGTTGAATACCGCAACCTGGCGCAAACCGCGCACCTGATCGTCGTCTCGGCCCTGTCCCGAAAGGAAAGCCGCGGCCTGCACTATGTCAAGGATTACCCGGAAACCGACGCGGCGCTGGATTACCGCGCGACGGTGCTGACGCCGCCTTCATAAAAAATTTTGACTTGGTCCCGGCTTGGTCCCGGCTTCGCCCCTGTTTGGCTTCCTGCCTGGCTTTGACTTGGTCCCGACTTGGTCCCAAGCCCGCACAGTGCGCCTTCAGGCCGTGCCCAGGCGGAGGAAGTGGCGGCGGTAGTGTTTCAGTTCCTCTACGGAGCCGCGGATGTCGCTCAAGGCGCGGTGGCTGGCGCTGGTGTCTTTGCGCGCGGTGATTTCGGGTCTCCAGCGTTTTGCCAGTTCCTTGATGGTGCTGACATCGAGGTTGCGGTAGTGGAAGAAACTTTCGAGGTCGGGCATCAGGCGCGCCAGAAAACGCCGGTCCTGGCAGATGCTGTTGCCGCACATCGGCGATTTGCCGCGCACGGCGTGGCGTTTCAGGAAGTCGAGCGTGCGGCTTTCGGCCTCGGCGCAGTCCACGCGGCTTGCGCGCACTTCATCCACGAGGCCGGATGCGGTATGATGTTCGGCATTCCAGCGGTCCATGCCGTCCAGAACCGCGTCCGGCTGGTGTATCACCAGCGCCGGGCCTTCGACGGGATTTCCAAGGTGTTTGTCGGTAACCAGCGTCGCAATTTCGAGAATGACATCGGTGGCCGGGTCCAGCCCCGACATCTCAAGGTCTATCCACACCAGGTTGAATTCATCAACTTGCATAGGCGCTATTCTATCGGAAAAACCGGAAAACGCCGGTTTCGGTTTGCTGCGGCCATCGCGCTGCTGGCGCTGTCGGCGCACACCGGCGCCGGCGAGCACCGCGGCGCGCCCGCGCACTACCGGGCGGCGTGCGTCGAGTGCCACGCGCAGATGGTCGGCGGCAACGGCGAACTGCTGTACACCCGCCCCGACCGCCTCGCGCGCAGCCGCGCCGAACTGCGCGACCGCATCGCCTACTGCCAGCGGCAACTGGAATTGCGCTGGAGCGATGCACAAATCCGGGAAACCGCCGACTACCTGAACGAACGCTTTTATCATTATCCGGACTGAACCGGCACGACATCAGGTCAGCACGCGCACATATTCCGCAGGGCTGATGACGCCTTCGCGCAGCAATTTCAGGCCGGCCTCTTCCAGGCTGCACAAGCGGCGTTCGTTGACCTGCTGCGTCACTTTTGCGGGCGCCGCGCTGTAACCGGAGACGGCGCGGCGCAGGTCCTCGTCCATCATCACCATTTCATAGATCGCGCGGCGGCCCGCATGGCCGGTGTGGTGGCAGTGCGCGCAGCCGCGTCCGTGGTGCAGTTGCGCCGCGCCGAGCGCCGGCGGCAGCGGCGGCAGCGCCTGCGCCGGACACGGTTCGCGGCAGCGCGGGCAGATGGCGCGCACCAGGCGCTGCGACACCACCAGCGTCAGCGCCGCGCCGACCAGGTATTCCGGCAGGCCGATGTTGACCAGCCGCGTGATTGTGCCGGCGACGCTTGCGGTGTGCAGCGTGCTCATCACGAGATGGCCCGTCAGCCCGGCCTTCATCGCGATGTCGGCGGTTTCAAGGTCGCGTATCTCGCCGACCAGGATGACCTCCGGGTCCTGGCGCAGGAACGCGCGCAGCGCGTCGGCGAAACCGAGGCCGATGCTTTCGCGCACCTCGACCTGGTTGATGCCCTCGATGCGCCGCTCCACCGGGTCTTCCGCCGTCAGGATGTTGATGCCTTCGCCATTGAATTCGCCACTGAGTTCGCCACTGAGTTCGCCATTGAGTTCGCGCAGCGCCGCGTACAGCGTGGTCGTCTTGCCGCTGCCGGTCGGGCCGGTTACCAGTATCATGCCCTGGCTCATCCGCAGCGCGCGCCGGAACAGCGCGAGTTCGCCGCCGCCCATGCCGAGGCGGTCGAGCGCCGAGTCGAAGCCGCCGCTGTCGAGAAGGCGCAGCACGATGCGCTCGCCCGAAATCAGCGGCACCGCCGAGACGCGGACATCGGCGGCGCCGTGCTCGCACGCGAACGAAAAGCGCCCGTCCTGCGGCAGGCGGTGTTCGGCGATGTCCAGCCCCGCCAGCAATTTGATGCGGGTTGAGACGCTGGTGTATTCATTGAACAGGAAGGCGCCGGTCTCGATGCGGCGCAAAACGCCGTCGAGACGGTAGCGCAGGCGCGCGCAACGCTCGTACTTTTCAAGGTGCGCGTCGCTCGCGCCGAAGGCGACGGCCTGGCGCAGCATCTGCTCGACAAACACCACCGCCGACGCCTGCCCGGTCAGCGCAAGACGCCGCGCGGCGGGCGCCGCGCCGTTGGCCAGGTGCTTCACTGCACCCTTCGCCGAACCGTTCATTGCACCCTTCACTGCACAATCTCCGGCAGGATGAACACCAGCAACTCGCGCACATCGTGCTCGGCGGCGCTGTGCCGGAACAGGCCGCCGAGCAGCGGCAGGCTGCCGGCCAGCGGCACGCGGTTAACCGAATCCACCCGCGTGTCGAGGCGGATGCCGCCGATGACGACCATGTCGCCGTCGGCGACCAGCAGGCGGCTTGCGATTTCGCGGCGCGTGATGGGCGGGTTTTGCAGGCGCGTGTCCACCGTGTCCTTGTTGATCTTGACATCCAGCATCAGGTGTTCGTCGCCGATGACGGTCGGCGTCACCGCAAGGCGCAAACCGGCCTGCTTGAATTCGGTGCGCGTGCCGTCCTGCGAAACCGTCTGGTACGGCACCTCGTCGCCCTGAAAGATGACCGCCGGCTGCTTGTCCAGCGTGAACACGCGCGGATTGGAGATGATGCGGCTCTTGCCTTCGTTCTCAAGCGCCGTCAGTTCCAGCCGGATGCGCGGCTTGCCGAAACGCAGGCCGAGACCGGCGGCGGCGCCCGCCACCGGCAGATTGACGAACGGGCCGCCGTTGTCGCCGCCGCCGCCACCGCCGCTGCCGCGGAAGACGATGCCCTGCTCGCGGCCAAGGCGGACGCCGAGGCTGCGTTCAAAGTCTTCGCCGGCCTCGACGATGAACGCCTCGATCAGCACCTGGCGGTGGCGCGTATCCACTTCCCGAATCAGCGACGCGGCGAGCGCGATGTCGCGCTGCGCGCCCTTGACGACCAGCGAATGACTGCGTTCGTCGGCGACGACGACGGCGCGCGCCTGCCGCTTGTCCGCGCCATCCTGCTGCAACAGCGCGTCCAGCAGCGGCTTGACTTCGCCGGGGCTTGAAAAATTGAGCCGGAACAACTCGACCTGCTTGCGCCCGCCGGGCGCGGCGGTGTCGCCGGGCGCCGCGCCGCGCCGGTGCACGCGAATCAGCCGCCCGTGCGGCGGCTCGCTCAGCGCGAGGCCGTGCAGCCCGGCGGCGAGCGCCAGCGCGTCGCGCCAGCCGATGGCGTCGAGGCGCAGGCTGAGCGGCGCCTTGATGCCGGCGTCGGCGACGATGTTGTAGCCCGTCGCCTGCGACAACATGCGCGCAAAAACCGGCAGCGGCACGCGCTCAAGGCGCAGCAGCAGCGGCGTTGACGAAGATGCGGAAACCGGCGACGCCGGCAGTATCGTCACGCGCGCGGCGGCGTCCTTGCAGCAGGCGCGCGCCGGTGCGTTGCCTGTCGTCGGCGCGGCGCCGTGCTCGCGTGCGAATGCTTCCTCGGTGATCAGGTGCTGCGTGGACGCGGAGTCCAGCGCAGGCACAGCGTCCGGCAGCGGCGCGCAGGCGGCTGTCAGGCAGGCGGTGCAGATGCCGGGCAGCGCAAACCGCAGGGCAGATTGTCGAATCAATTGCATCATCGCACCCGGCTCAAAATACATTTGGCAAACGGCGTTCGCCGGAAGCGGTGCGGACATAGACGCCGTCGGCGGTGATTCTGACCACCTCGACGCTGTCGCGGCCAATGGAATCGCCCGCGCGAACCACGCGGAAATCGCCCGCAGGCGTGCGCAACGCGGCCAGCGCGCCAGCGCGCGATGTGTCGCGGGCCGTGCCGGGCGCGCTTTTCGGGCCGCGCTGCGGAGCATTCTGCATTATCAAAATGCCGTGCACTTCGTAATCGTCCACGGCGTAACCGCGCAATGAACCCGAACCCGCCGCTTCATCGCCGGCGGCAAAAGGGTCGCGCGCAGGCTGCGCCCATGCAGTCAGGAAGATGCAGGCCAGCAGCGCGGCGACAACCGGGCGCACCGTGTTGATCCACGCCGTGTTCATCATTGTTCCGCCCCCTGTTGCGCGCCCTCTTCCATCCCGTTGAAACGATAGAACGAGAGTTTCACATCGGCGGACAAGCCGCCGTTGTCGCCGGCGTTGTCATTGTCGCCGGTGTCGCGCATCAGGCGTTCGCCTGCGACATGCACAATCACCGGGCGGTACGACGCCAGCGCGCGTTTGAACGCAAGGTAGTTGAAATAGCCGCCTTTCAGTTTCCAGGCCGTTTGCGCGTGCAGAAACAGCGGCCCCGGCGGGCGTTCGGCGGCGCGCCACGCACCGGCGCCGTCCATGCCGACGACGCTCAGGCCGTAGCGCCGCGCAAGGCGGCTCAGGTCGCGGTGCACGCGGCGCAGCGGCGCCTCGCCGCGCAAATCGCGCAGCACCGACAAACCCGAACGCCGCAGCGCGTCGGCGGATGCCGCCGTGTCGTGCACGCGACGGTGCGCCGCGGCGATGCGCCCGGTCAATTCCGGTATGCCGGCGGCCTGCGCGCGCGCCTGCTCGTTGGCCAGCGCCGCCGGATAGATGAAGCCGAAGAAATAAACCGACAGCGCCGCCGCGCAAACCACGGACGACAGCAGCGGCGGCGTCAGCAGGGCGCGCACGGCGGGCGGAACGGCAATGGCGCGCAGCCGCTTCATGCCGCCTCCGCGCCGGTGTGCAGGCGGCATTCCAGTTCAAACCTTTTCTCGGGCCGCCCCGCCGCGTCGGTGCCGCCGGGGGTGACGCCGCCGACGATGACGCGGCTGACGCCGTGCGCCTGTTCCAGCGTCTCGGCGAAGGCGGCGATTCGTTCATATGAAGGCGCGAAGCCCGTCAGCCGGCACACTTGCGGCGAGATGCAGTCGAGCCGTTCAAGGCGCAGGCCGGCGGACACCGCGCCGCCGAGGGTTTCGAGCAACGCCGGGATGTCTTTCTGGCGCTTGAACAATGCGTCCGCGGCTTCCACCACGCGGCGCCAGTGCGCGAGACGGCGTTCGGCCTCTTCCAGCGCGTTGGCGTGGCGCCGGTGTTCGGCGGCGAGGGCCGCATGGCGCTGCGTGTGCGCGGCAAGCGCCTCGTTTTGCGAGCGCAGTTCCGTCTGCCATATCGCAAGCGCGAACGCCAGCATCACCGAGACCGCGCAATGGACGGCGGCGGTGCGGTAATCCGGCGCCTCGCGCACGATGAAGCCCGACGGCGCCGTGTGCGGCGGCGCGCGCCGGAACCGCGGGCGCGGCGGCGGCAGTTGCCAGTGCGCGAGCGCGAAGGCGCGGCTCATGTCGTGGGCGGGCGCGGCGCTGTCGGTGGCGATGGGGGTGAAGTGTGTTTCCGGCAGCAGGTTTTGCAGCAGTTTCAGGCGGGTGTGCAGTGCTTGGTCGCTGAGGGGGAAAAAGACTTCTATGGTGTTTTTGGCGGTGTCTTCAATGGAGTCTCCGGCGGCACCTTCAATGATGTCTCCGGCGGTGCCTTCAATGGTGTCTCCGGCGGCGCCTTCAATGGTGCCTCCGGCAGTGCCTTCAATGGGGTCTCCGGCGGCGCCTTCGGTAGCGCCTTCAATGGCGTTCCCGGTGATGCCTTCAATCGTGCTCGCGGCAGCGTCTTTGATGGCACTTTCGGTGACGCCTTCAATAGTGTCTTCGGCAACACCTTCAATCGCGCTTTCCGCAACACTGTCAATGACATCTCCGGCGGCGGGCACAAACCCTTCGCGTCGGCGCAGCGGCGCGGCGAGATTTGCGAGCGCCGGGTTGAGCGCGGTTGCATCCGCGTTTTCGTCGAGTATGCAGGCGCGGTCGAAGGCGGTGACTTCAATCGGGGCGACATCAAACTCGCAACTTGAGAAGCGCGCGATGTAGGCGTCGCACTCGTCCAGCACCAGAAAACGGCGCGGCGATTCGGCGCGGCGCGCGGCGTAGTAATAATCGAGGCAGGCAAGCCCCGCGACGCGCAGTTGCAAACCGGCGGCGGCGAACAAATCGCGGCAGAAGGCGACATCCTCCTTCGGCGCCGCCGTCAGCAGCAGCGAGACGCGCCCATCGGCGCCGCGCGAAAGAACCTGCCAGCCCAGATTGTGCGTGCCCGAAGTCACGCCGAAATGCCGCCGCCACAACTGCGGGCTTGCGGTGATGCGCCGTATCTCGCGCATCTTCATCGGCGGCAGCGCAACCACCTCCGCCCTGCCGCGGCTGTACGGCAATGTCGCCACGCAGCCGCCGCGACGCAAACCGGCGCTCGCCGACAACCCGGCCAGCGCCCTGGCGCATTCGCCGGCGTGCGCGCGCATCTCGTCCCAGTCGGCGTAACCGAGCGCGGCGCGCGCCGACGCCGTCACGCGCCTGCTGCGCCGGTCAATCCGCACAACGCGAACCGTCGCCGGCGACAGCGCGACGCCAATACTGTCTTCCGTTGGTGCCATCGCATCAAACCTCCGGCACGCACTTTGGGGCAAAGTCAAGGGGTGCGGGGCGCCAACCCGACAAACGGCCCCAAACAACCGACGAATGACGAATGGGCGCCCGCAGGCGCGCTGCGGCTATAATACCGGCCCGTGCCGAGGTGGCGGAATCGGAAGACGCGCCGGACTCAAAATCCGGTGGGGTAACACCCGTGTGGGTTCAAGTCCCACCCTCGGTACCAGGTTTGCGGGCTTTTGCGCCGGAAGGCGGGCTATTTCTCGTCCAGAATGGACTGCAAGATTTCCGGGGTCAGGCCGCGCCGCTGCGCGCTGCGGCTGATTTCCTGCATTGTTTCCCGAAGTGATTTTCCGGATTCTGTCGCATCACGCAGGCGCAAATTGATAAGCAAGTCCATCTTGCGCCGCTCACTGTCAGAAGCCGAGCGGTAAATGCTGGCCACATCTGAATCAACTGACACGGTTATTTTGTCTGTCACTTCTGTTTCTCCAAATTCAAGCGGTTCCAAACAGTAATGATAGCACTGTTGCCGAATCAAGCACATCCGGAGGCAGCCTTTTTCATCAGTATGCCGACGGCTTGGCAGACAAATAAACATGCTGGCAATCGAGGATTGTCTTGCGCCATCTTGTTCTCCGATACTTATACAGGCTAACTTGACACTTCACAGGCCGGCAGCACCCCGATAAACGGCAGTTCGCGGTAACGCTCGTTGTAATCCATGCCGTAGCCGACGACGAAACGGTCGGGGATGGTGAAGCCGGTGTAGTCGGCGTGTGCCTGGGTTTTGCGGCGGGCGGGTTTGTCGAGCAGTGTGCAGACGCGCAGGGACGCGGCTTGCGGGGTGAAGTGGGCGCGCAGCCAGCGCAGTGACAAGCCGGTGTCTATGATGTCTTCAATCAGCACGATGTGGCGGCCCCGGCAGTCGGCGCGCGGCGCGCTTTCAAGCGTGATTTGTCCGCCGGTTTCGCCACCCTTGTAACTGGCGAGGCGGATGAAGTCGCATTGTACTTCGGTTTCGAGGCGGCGGACGAGGTCGGCCATGAACACCCATGCGCCGGTCAGCACGCCGATGAACAGCGGTGTCTCAACATCGCGCAGGTCGCGCGACAGGTCGGCGGCGAGTTCGGCGACGCGCGCCTCAATCTGCGCGGCGGTGAACAGACATTCGATTGAATCTGCCGCCGTCATGTTCCGCCACACCAATCACTCCGCCGCCAGCACATCCAGGATAATCCGCGTAACGATATGGTCTCTTGTGCCGCGCCGGTGTTGTCTCTCGTGTTCGGCGGTGTTGGAGACGAACGACTTTTTCAGCGGCCACACATCCGACACCTGAAACAGCGCGCACGCCTCGATGCCGACCAGTTCGGCGGCGCCGAACACTGCGGCGCCTTCCATCTCGACGCCGACGCAGCCGTGCTTGCCTGTCATCCAGTCGAGATGCGGAAACTGCATCACAAAACTGTCCACGCTGGCGACGGCGCCGCGGTGCAACGCCGGCCCGGATTGCGCGCAATGCGCCTGCGCCACCGACGCGGTGCGTTGCAACAGGCCGGCGGCGGGCGCGGCGGCGGTGAAGAAGCGGTCCGGCAGGCCGGTTTGCGCGCTGAGATAGCGCGAGAAGCCGTCGCCGCGCAGCATCGTGTCGGGCAGCAGCAGGTCGCCGATGTTCATCGCCGGACTGAAGCCGCCGGCGGAGCCGGTCAGCATCAGTTTTTCGCACGGCGTGCAGCCGAACGCGACGACGGCGTCGCCGATGCGCGGCGCGCCCATGCCGGAGCAGAACAGCGTCATCGCCTCGCCGCGGTGCTGCATGTCCCACAGCACGCCGTCCACCAGCGTTTCCACCCGCTCGACGCAATGCCTGAAAATCTCGGCGCCCCAAATCGGCGACGCGATGACCTTGCGCCGGATGCGCCCGGGTTCGCAGTGCAGCAGCGCCCGGACAAGGTCGCCGGGGGCGACGCCGTAGTCGTCCAGACGCAGCGCGGCGGGCAGACTGCCCGCGTTGCTTGCGTTGCCTGCGTTGCCTGCGTTGCCCACATTGCCCGCGTTGCTTGCGCTGCCCGCGTTGCCTACGCGGTGCGCTTTGTCCGCGTTGCCTGCATTACCCGCATTGCCCGCGCTGCCCGCATTGCCCGCATTGCCCACCATCACAAATGCCGTCCTCGCGGCGCGTACGGGTTTGGCGCCGCGTGAAATTCCAGCGAGACCGGCGTGCCGGTCAGGCGCAGTTGCTTTCGCAGGTACGACGCAAGATAACGCTTGTAATCCTGCGACAGGCGCTCGACGCGACTGCCGTGAATGACGAAGTGCGGCGGGTGGCTGCCGCCCTGGTGCATGTAACGCAGTTTGATGGCGCCGCGCGCCGCCGGCGGCGGATGGCGCGACAGCGCGGCTTGCAGCAGGCGGTTGCATTCGGGCGTCGGCACGCGCACCGCCGCCTTGTCCCAGGCCGACACGGCGGCGCGCAGCAGCCCGGAAAGCCCGCGCCGGTGCAGCGCCGACACGCGGCGCACTTCAATATAGTCGAGAAAGCGCAGCCGGGTGTCCACGCTGCGGCGCACCTCGTTGTTGTCGCCGCCGACCAGGTCCCACTTGTTGAGCGCGATGACCAGCGCCCGCCCCTGCTCAATCACGCGCGCCGCAAGGCTGGCGTCCTGGTCGGTTACGCCCTCGCCGGCGTCGCAAATCAGCACCGCGACATCGGCGGAGAAGATGTTTTCAAGCGCCTTGAGCACGCTGAGCTTCTCGTCGCCGTCGCCGGTGCGGGCGCGGCGGCGCACGCCGGCGGTGTCCACCAGCGTCAGCGCGCGGCCCGCGAAGGTGAAGGGCGTCTCGATGCTGTCGCGCGTCGTGCCCGGTTCGTCGCAGGTAACAAGGCGCTCGTCGCCCAGCAGATGGTTGACCAGCGTGGATTTGCCGACATTGGGCCGCCCCAGAAAAGTGATGCGCACGCCGCGCCGCCCGGCGCCGCAGGCTTCACCCCACTGTTCAAGCAGGTTGCCCAGCAGCGGCGCGATGCCGCGGTTGCTGAGCGCCGCCGTGCAGTAACCGGGCGCGATGCCGAGCGGCGAGAATTCGGCGGCGGCGGCGGCGCGGTCGCGCCCGTCGGTCTTGTTGACGACAAGCCACAGCGGTTTGCCGGACTTGCGAAGTTCGGCGGCGAGCAGTTCGTCGCCGGCGTTGAGGCCGTCGGCGGCGCTGACCACGAGGCAGACGAGGTCGGCCTCGGCGATGGCGCAGCGCGTCTGCGCCTCGACCCATTCGCCGACGGCGGCGGCCTCGCCGGCAAGGCCGCCGGTGTCCACCAGCAGCAAGCCGCGCGAGTCGCGCCGGACAACGCCGTAATGACGGTCGCGCGTGAAGCCCGGGGTTTCAGAGACGATGGCCGCGCGGCTTTTCGTCAGCGCGTTGAACAAGGTGGATTTGCCGACATTGGGCCGGCCCACCAGTGCGATTTTCCGCATCGGCTGTCTTCAATCAGCGCGCAGCGGCGCGCCCGGCGGTGCACCGGACGCCTGAAGGCGCGGCGGTTTGTGCGATTTTTTCATCGGCCCGTCAATCAATGCGTTGTCAGTGCGTTGTCGGCGCGTCAAGCGGCGTGCAGGCGGCGCGTCAGCGCTCCGCTTTGCGTACGCCGGCGATGGCGACGACGGACAAATCGCCGCCGCGGTCGAGCACCGCGACTTTGCGGCGGCCCGCGGCCAGCGGCGCCGCCAGCGCCGACGACGCCACATCGGTGCGCTCCAGCAGCGCGCCGCTCTTGCGCGAAAGCCAGTACAGATCACCGCGCTCGCTGCCGACGACAACCAGCGAGCCGATGCGCAGCGGCGCGCTCAGCCCGCTCTTCAGCAGTTCGCCGTTGCTCCACAACTGGCGCCCGCTGAAACGGTCGAACGCGACGACGCGGTTGTCCACGGTGACGACATACACATTGTCCTCGTCCACATCCAGGCCGGCGTACGACGAGGCGTCCACCGTCCACAGCAGTTTGCCGCGCTTGACATCCACCGCAATCATCCGCCCCTGGTAGGCGGCGGCGTAGAAGAAGTCGCCGCGCACCACCATGCGCCCGTCCACATCCACGATGCGGTCGAGGTCGCTGCCGCCGATGCTGATGCCGAGTTTCATCTCCTGCACGATGCGCCCGTTGTTCAGGTTCATCAGCAGCAGGCGCCCGTTGTCGAGGCCGACGAACACGATGTCGCGGTAGAAAACCGGCGTGCTCATGCCTTTCAGCGTAAGCGACGGCAGCGCCTCGCGGTATTTCCAGCGGGTTCTGCCGGTGCTCGCGGTCAGCGTGAAGATGCCGCCGTCGGCGGTGCGCACGACGACGGCGCCGCGGTGGCTCGCCGAGATGGCGGTGATTTCCTCGCCGAAGCGCCGCCGCCAGGCTTCGTCGCCGGATTCGGCGTCAAGCGCGATGACTTCCCCTTCCACCGTGCCGACCAGCACGAGGTCGCCGCCGCCGCCGACGCCGAAACTCGCCGCCACATCGAGTTTCTTCCGCCATATCGTGCCGCCGTCGGACGCGGCGAAGGCGGTGACGCGGCCCTTGACATCGCAGGTGTAGATGCGCTCGTCGCCGACCAGCGGCAGCAGCGCGGCATCATCACCGCGCGAGCGCGCGCCGGCGGACTCCGACCACGCGGTCTCGATGACAAGACGCGAGGGAACTTCGGTCAGGTAGCCGTCGTCGTCGCCGCCAATCCATTCGCCGACTTTCTGGACGCTGCCGCAAGCGCACAGAAACGGAACAAGAACGAAGACCAGGCGGCGCGCCGACGCCGAAACGGCGTTCACGGGGCGGTGTCCGGCGCGCCGGTCGCAGGCGGCTGGGCCGGCGGCTCGGCGGGCGGCGGCTGCGCGGGTGGCTGTGCAGGCGGCGGCTGGGTCGCGGGCTGCTGAGCCGATGGCTGGGCCGGCGGCGGCTGCACAGGCGGCGGACTGACGCCCGACGGCGCCGGCGCCTCTTCCTCGTCCGGCGTGACGCCGAGCGTCTGCAACTTCATGTCGAGAAAGCCGTAGTTGTCGGGCAGTTTCGACAGCGATTCGCGGTAGGCCGCGATGGCGGCGTTTCTCTGCCCCAATGTGATCATGGCGTCGCCGTTGGCTTCGGCGGCGAGCGCCTCGACGCCGCGCGGGAAACTGAACTGCTCCATGATGGCGGCGGCGGCCTGCGCGTCGCCGGACTCCAGCAGCACCCGCATCAGCCGCACCTGCGCGAGCGCGCGCAGGCCGTCCTGGTCGGTGTGCTCGATGGCCCAGCGCAGTTGCTCCACGGCCTCGAACAAATCGTCTTCGGCGACGCCCAGTTTGGCCATGCTGAGCGCGCCGAGCGCCGGGTACGGCGTGCCCGCGTAGTTGTCGCGCAAGTCGTTGAACAGGCGCTCGCTTTCGGTGCGGTTTTCATCCCCGACCTGGGCCAGCAGCGCGACATACAGGCCGGAGGCCTCGCGCGTGGTCATCTGCCGGTTGTAGTCCCACGCCTTCCAGCCGCCGGCGGCGAACAGGCCGATCAGCGCGCTGGCGACAAAATACTTGCCGTTCTCGTACCACCATGCCTTCAGCGAATCGAGCGATTCGTCGCGCGCCGGGCCGGGTTTTTTCGGGGCCGCCATCAGCGCGTCACGAGGCCAGGTGGTTTTCGATGCACGCCGGCACCTCGCCCAGCGGCTTGCGCTGCTGCGGGAGGTCGCCGCGCATGTCCTTGACGGTGGCGACGCCGTCGCGCACCTCGTCGTCGCCGACAATCAGCGCGAGTTTTGAGTCCGACTTGCCGGCGCGGCGCATCTGCGCCTTGACGCTGCCGCCGCCGCAGTTGACGACAAACCGCAGGTGCGGCATGCGGTTTCGCAACTGCCCGGCAAGGCGGTGAACCTCGCGCCGCGCGTCGTCGCCGACGACCACCGCATAGACATCAAGGCCGGCGGGCGCGTGCGTTTGCGGGCGCGCCAGCAGCGCGATGCGGTCAATGCCGAAGGCGCAGCCGGCGGCGGGCGTGGCGCGCCCGCCGAGGCGCTCGACCAGCCCGTCGTAGCGCCCGCCGGCGCACACCGTGGACTGCGAGCCGCCGCCGGGCACGACCCATTCAAACACCGTCTTTGTGTAGTAGTCCAGTCCGCGCACCAGCAGCGGGTCCGGCGTGAAGGCGATGCCGAGGTCGCCCAGCATCTGTTGCAGCGATTCGTGGTGGGCGCGCGATTCGTCGTCAAGGTAATCGTCGAGGCGCGGCGCCTGCTCAATGACCTTGCGCGTGTCCGGGTTCTTGCTGTCGAGGACGCGCAGCGGGTTGTCGTGCATGCGCGCGCGCGCGTCGGCGTCGAGGTCGCGCGCGCGCGATTCAAGGTAGGCAACCAGCGCGGCGCGGTGTTCGCGGCGGCTTTGTTCGGTGCCGAGCGAGTTGAGTTTCAGTTGCAGGCCGCCGATGCCGAGACGCCGCCACACGCGGTCGCACAGCGCGATGATTTCGGCGTCGGCGTCGGGCGTTTCAACGCCGAAGATTTCGGCGCCGGCCTGGAAGAACTGGCGGCGGCGGCCTTTCTGCGGGCGTTCGTGGCGGAAGAACGGGCCGCCATACCACAGGCGGCGCTGGCTGTTCAGCAGGCCGTGTTCCAGCGCGGCGCGCACGCAGCCGGCGGTGCCTTCGGGGCGCAGCGTCAGCGATTCGCCGTTGCGGTCCTCGAATGTGTACATTTCCTTTTGCACGATGTCGGTGGCGCCGCCGATGGAGCGCGCGAACAACTCGGTCTTCTCCAGCAGCGGCAGGCGGATTTCGTCGTAGCCGAACGCGCGGAAGGTGTCGGTGCACGCGGCCTCGATCGCCGTCAGCGACGCGCTTTCAGCGGGCAGCGCGTCGGTCATGCCGCGCACGGATTGCAGGGCGTTCATCGCGTTCATTCGGTCTCCGGTATCTCCTCGAGATGGAAAAAGGCGGTGTTGTTGAAGTTGTTGATGTGGGGCGCCAGGTTGTATTCGGCGCCGTCGAACCACAGGCGGATGCCGCGCGCGTCGCCGAGCGCGAAATACATCGGCAGCAGCAGGCTGTCGAAGTGGTTTTCGTAGCCGACCGGGACGATGCGGTGTATCACCTTGTTGCGGTCGCCGTCGTGTATCAGCACCCAACTTCTCATGTTGGCGGTGATGGTCATCGAGACATATTCCATTTCCTCGGCGGGCGGCGGCGGCTCGGCGCCGTCTTCTTGCGCCTGCGTGTTTTCGGCGGCGTCGCGCCCGGCCTGCTGCTCGACCTCGTCTTGCAGCCTGCCGATGGCCTCGGCGCCGTCGCTCCATTCATCCGGCTCGGCGGGTTCGGTTTGCCCCTGCTGCACGGCGCCGGTCGCCGGGGCGTTGGCGGCGTCGGTCTGCGCGCCGAGTTTCATCATGTTTTCCTCCCACCAGATGAACACCAGCGCGGCGATGACGATGAACACGACGATGGAACCCCAGATGCGCGTCAACTGCTGGACGCGCTCGTTGACGACGGCGTCCGCCGAGGTGGACTCGGACAGCGGCTCACCGCGGGCCACCGCCATGTCCGGGTTGAGGCCGAGCACGGGTTCGTAGTCCACATCGAGGAAGGTGCAGTAGGCGCGGATGTAGCCGCGCACATAAACCAGTTCCGGCAGTTCTTCGTAGTCGTCCTTTTCAAGGTTGACAATGGTGGAGACGGGCAGGTTCAGGACATGGGCGATTTCCTCGACGGAAATTCCGCGCTTTTCCCTTTCGTATTTGAGGTATTGTCCTGGCTTGGCTTTTTCGGTCATGGCTCGGTTCCGGGCCGGCAAATCCGGTTCAACCGCCTATTTTACCAACAAATTGCGGGGTATGGGGGGTGGGCGCGGGGCGGCGTGCCGGGCGGCGGCGGGACAATGAAATCTGCGGCTGCAACCCGCTGCGGTTCGACTCCGGCATGTGCCGGCGTGCGGGACGGCGATGAGACATGCGCCCGGCGCGGGTTATAGAATGGCGCAAATGGATGCGGCCACGCCCAGAACACCGGACAACTTTTTTCGCGCCACGCGCTACATCGGCTGCGCGACAACGCCGCGCGCGTGCCCCGCCGACGACGGCGCCGAGGTGGTCTTCGCCGGGCGCTCCAACGCCGGCAAGTCGAGCGCAATCAACGCCATCTGCGACCGCCGCAATCTCGCCCGCACCAGCAAGACGCCCGGACGCACGCGCGCCCTTCATTTCTTCGAGGTCGCCCCCGGCCTGCGCATCGTGGACCTGCCCGGCTACGGCTACGCCCGCGTCGCCGCCGGCCTCCGGCAAGACTGGGCGGCCTGGATTACACGCTACTTTGAAACGCGCCGGAGTTTGCGCGGCGCCGTCATCGTCATGGACGCACGCCGCCCGCTGACCGCGCAGGATGAACAGGCCGTTGACTACCTGCGGGAACTGCCGCTGCATATCCTGCTCACCAAGAGCGACAAACTGAAACGCGCCGAAGCGGATGCCGTATTGCGCGATGTGCAAAGCGCGCTGACCGGCGCCGGCATTTCAGTGCAGACCTTTTCAACACTGGAAAAACACGGCCTTGGGGAGGCGCGTGTGAAACTGGCCGGGTGGTTGGGGGGCGGGTGATTGTGGCGGCTGCCGCGTTTGTCCGGCTTACACCGCCGCCAAATTCAACCACCCGCGCCAGATGATGATTGCTTTGCCTTTTGTTTTCTGTCCCGCTCTTTCTTCCATTTCTGGACA
>JAPPQC010000034.1 GCA_028817225.1 Gammaproteobacteria bacterium
TGCCTAAAGAAAATAATCCTGTCTCTCCGCAGTCGCCTCCAGCGAATCCAGTTTGTGCGGGTTGCGAATCAGGTCCTCGATGAACCAGTTGGCGTGGTTGTAGAGGCAGGTCACATCCCGGCATTCCGCCGCCGCGTCAAACGCCTCGATCAGGCGCAGCGTGTTGTCGCGGGTTTCGCGGCGGGAGTCGTCCGTTGCGTAGGCATGTTTGCCGCCAATCAGCGCCTGCGGCACATGGCGGTACACGGGGCAGTTGAACACGCCGAGCGGGCTGACGACCTGGCGGAAGAACTGCATGTGGCAGTTGTGCGGCTGCTCGGTGTAGTTTTTGTAACTGCCGTTTTCAAGCACCCTCAGGTTGGTGCTCTCAATCACCTTGAACGAGTCGTCCTGCTGTTGCTTCGCGCGCTCGATTTGCCCGCGTATCGTCTTCATGATGCCGCCGAGATGCGCCTCGTCCCTGACCAGGTCCACAATCTCGGCGTTGTTTTCCTCGGCGCGGGTCAGGAAGGGTTTCAGCGAGATGTAATCAAAGCGGTAACGCTTTGCGCGCTCCGCCGCCGCCGCGATTTCGGCGACATTCTCGATGATGTCGGCGTTGTTGGTGCGGCAGTCCCGCCACACGATGATATAACTGTAGCCGATTTGCAGCGCCGGGTTGGCGTCCTTGACCGCCGGAATCTGTTCGCATATCCAGTCGAGCGTGCACTTCGCGTTGACGGGCTTGTGCATCGCGCGGAAAGTCTCGTTGTCGGCGGAATCAAGCGACAGCCGCACCCAGTCGCCCTCGCCCATGACGCCGGCGACCTCGCGCACTTTCTTCATCAAACTGCCGTTGGTGACGACGCCGATCTTGATGTCCCTTTCCTTCAGGTGGCGCACGATGTCGCCGAAGCCGGGGTAGGCGGTCGGTTCGCCGCCGCCAATCAGGATGACCGAGCGCAGGCCCTTGTCCGCCATCCGCGTCAGCGAATCTTTCAGCCGCTCGTGCTCGTAGCGGATGCCGGTGTTCAGGATGTCCATGTCCACGCAGTGGTCGCAGCGGTAGTTGCACGCCGTCGTCAGGTCAAGGTTGATTGAGAGCGGCGCATCATCCGGCGCCGTCGCAAGCGCCTCGTCAAACGACAGGCCGTTGGCGTAGCCCTCGCGCCACGCCGCCTGCCAGCGGACATACTCGGCCAGGCGCCCGATGGCGCCGGGTTGCAGCAACTTGCCCATGAAGTCGTGAATCGGCGACAGTTCGGCCTGCCGTTCGCGCGCGGCGTCGCCGCGTGCGCGGGTGTGCAGCGGCGCGCCGTTGGCGCCGCCTGCGGCGTCCGCGCCGTTCGTCTTGATGTCGCGGCAGTCAATCAGCGGCGAGATGCTGATCAGAACCTCGCCGGATTCGGAATGAATCTTTTGCATCAGCGCGGCGCGCGCTGTCAGCCTGCGCTCACCAGTCGGTGCAGCAGGCGCAGGCCGTGGACGATGCCGCCCTCGTCGCCGGGCGCGCGGTTTCCGGCTTGCTCCAGAAAGTGTTTCGCCGATTCGGTCAGCAGGTCCGGCATCGTGACTTCGCCGCCGCCGCCGGCCAGCGACTGCACATAATCTTTCATCGAGACGCGCCGCTCGACGGCGTTGCCGTTGATCGAGTAGCCGGCGGGCCGCGGCTGCTGCTTGCTCTGCGCCAGTTCCAACCGCACCCGCGTCGCGCCCGCCCGGTGCCGGTAGTCAAAGGCGATGTCGGCGCGGGTCTGCTCGCCGTTCTGCCAGCGCAGTTCGTGGTTCTCGATGTCGCCCTGCCCGAGCAGCGCATGCAGCATGCTGACCAGGTGCGGCGCGCTGTCCAGCACCATCGCGCGCCCCCGGCTGGCGGGGGACAGGCGCATGTCAAACGACTGGATTTGCGCGGCGTCGTCGGGCAGCGGGTGCAGTTGCCGGTAATGGGCCAGCGTGAACGGCCATTGCAGGTTGACGCCGATGTGCAGGTCGGCGACCGCCGCCACCGCGAGTATCCGCGACACCGCATCGGCGATGCCGTCGGCGCTGTCGGGCATTTCCGCAAGCGGCGGAAACCACAGCGGCTTTTCGCAGAAAACATGGCAGCCGGCGGCGACGCCCTGCCGCAGGTATTCCAGATGCGTGTCGTGCGGGCTTGCGATGACGAGGATGTCCACCGTCTGCTCGTCGAGCAACGCGGCCAGGCTGGTGTAGCCCGTCGTCCGTATGTGGTAATCTTGCCGCAGCGCCCGTTCCGCCTCCGCAACGCTGCTGTCCGATGTGCCGACGATTCCCCGAATGTCCTGCCCGAGCCGGGCAAACGCCGCCGCGAGGTAGGCCCCCGTCCCCTGGCGCGCGCGGCGCGCGCCGACAATGGCGATTTGATGAGTCTCCGGCATCAGAACAATGTTGCGTAGTTTAGCAGGTCGGCGCCGGAAAGGGCACCTCAGGCGGATTTTCATGACGGGGCAAAGCCCGCGGGTTGCGGCGCCGCCTGCGGCATTTCATCGGAGAGGGAGGCGACGGGAGGGTTTGCCATGGCTAAAATCGGCATTGTAATCAACAGCATGGCGGGCAACGGCATTGAACGGGCGGCGTTGAATCTCGCGCCGGAACTGGAGCGCATGGGGCACCGGGTGGATTTGCTGCTGATCAGCGCAAAGGGAAGTTTCCTGCCGGATATTCCGGCCATGTTGCGTGTGTTCACGCTCGGCACCCGAATCTGGCGCAGTCGCCGGCGCGAATTGCGCCGGATTCCGGCACCGGTGCGTGTCGCGCATCTCGGGCCGCGCTGGAGCCCGCTGTGGATTTCATGGCTTCGCGTGCATGTGGTTTTGCGCCGGCAACGAAACCGGGATTTTCTGACACCGGGAACCTCCCACGCCGCCCTCGGCGTCGCCGAATATATTCGCCGCGAACACCCGGATGTTCTGGTGCCGATGCGCAAAAAGAGCGAGGTGGCGACAGTGTTCGGGAAAAGGATTGCGGGGCAAAGAGTTCGCATCGTCATCTCGGTTCACGGCTTTATGGGCCAGGCGCTGGGTGAGAGGCAGCGCCGCCATGCGGAAGTTGTATTCTCCGACGCGGACGCCGTTG